>JAWVZD010000100.1:0-6772 GCA_033722395.1 Thermoanaerobaculia bacterium
GATCGCCAAGTCGGGTACCCGCGAGATGCTCGAACGGGTGCGCGCGAGCGATTCGCCGCAGGCGATCGAGGACCTCATCGGCCAGTTCGGCGTCGGTTTCTACTCGGCCTTCATGGTGGCCGACAAGGTCACCGTGGTGACGCGGCGCGCCGGCGAGGCGACCGCCACCCGCTGGGAGTCGAGCGGCGAGGGTGAGTACACCCTGGCCGACGACCGGCGCTTCATGCGCGGCACCACGGTGACATTGCACCTGAAGCCGGCCGACTCCGACGACGGCCTCGACGACTACACCGACCCGGAGGTGATCGAGTCGCTGGTGAAGCGGTACTCCGACTTCGTCGCCTACCCGATCCGCATGAAGAAGACGGTCCGGAGGCCCGAGCGCGACGACGACGGCAAGCCGATCCCGGGCTCGGAGCGAGAGGTCGTCGAGGAGGTCACGCTCAACTCGATGAAGCCGATCTGGACGCGGCCGCGATCGGAGGTCTCCGAGGAGGAGTACGAGCAGTTCTACCGCCACATCGCGCACGACTGGAACGCGCCGATGGAGACCCTGTCGCTCAAGGCCGAGGGGCGGATCGAGTACCGGGCGCTGCTGTTCATCCCCGAGAAGGCGCCGCTCGACCTCTTCCTGCGCGACCGTAGCTGGGGCCTGCAGCTCTACGTTCGCCGGGTGCTGATCATGGACCGCTGCGAAGAGCTGATGCCGTCGTACCTCAGGTTCGTCCGCGGCGTCGTCGACTCGGCCGACCTGCCGCTGAACGTATCGCGCGAGATGATCCAGCAGGATCGCCACATCCGGCAGATGCGGCTCTGGTTGACCCGCAAGGTGCTCGACCATCTGGCCGAGATGAAGTCCGAGCGCCCGGACGACTACCGAAAGCTCTGGCGGCAGTACGGCATGGTCTTGAAGGAGGGTCTGGCCTCCGACGCGGAGAACCGCGACCGGCTGCTGCCGCTGGTGCTCTTCTCCTCCTCGGACGAGGGTGGCGACGCGACCGATCTCGCCGGCTACGTCGAGCGCATGAAGGAGGGGCAGAAGGCGATCTACTACCTGACCGGTGAGCGGCGCGACCTCCTCGAGCAGTCGCCGCACGCCGAAGCGCTCGCGGCGCGCGACATCGAGGTGCTCTACCTGACCGATCCGATCGACGAGTTCGTCGTCGAGGCGGTCGGCGAGTACGAGGGCCATCCTCTGCGCTCGGCGGCGAAGGGCGTTCTCGATCTCCCCGGCGAGGAGGAGCCGGACGACACGGCCGAGGAGGAGGCGGCCGACCTCGGACCGCTCCTCGGCCTGCTGCGCCGGGCGCTCCAGGACGACGTCCGGGAGGTGCGGGAGTCGAAGCGCCTCATCGACTCGCCCTCCTGCCTGGTCGGGGGCGAGGGCGACATCAGCCCGCAGCTCGAGCGGCTGCTGCGCGAGAGCCGCGGCGAGGAGGCCGTCCCGAAGCAGAAGCGCATCCTCGAGGTGAACCCCCGTCATCCGCTGGTGCGGCGGCTGGCCGCGCTCGCCGCCGACGCGAGCGACGGCGATCTCGCCCTCGAGGCGCGCCTGCTCTACGACTACGCCACCCTCGCCGACGGCACCGAGATCCCCGATCCCGCCGGCCTCAGGCGTCGCCTCGCCGAGCTGATGCTGCGCAGCCTCCCCGGCTGAGCGGCGATTTCTGAGCGGCGATTCGGAGAGGATTGACAAGCGGCGACGGGATTGCCAACATCGGGCCGAGCTCCGCGGCGCGTAGTCGCGTGCGCGGCGGGTTCGAGGGTTGGAGCGGCCCGAGGATCCGGGTGGGTTGGGTCCCGCCGAACACGGACACGCTCAGAGAGGAGGTGGTCCAGTGATTGTTGGTAAATCTAGCTTGATGGAGGTGGCGGCCTCCTAGCGGAGTTCCTCCGTAAGCGTGCTCGCTGTTCGGAGGGTTCCCCGTCTGGGGGAAAACCCACCGTCACCGAAGCAAGCAACATCCGGCCCGGTCCCGTAGAGGGGCCGGGCTTTTTTTTATCGATGCGCCCCGCACGGCGCGCTCGGACGGGATCGCCGCGGGACGACCGGGACCCGAAGCCGACCCGGGCACGACCCGGGCGGAGAGTCCCGGGGGAGCGGCGCTCGCCGACCGCCTCAGACGCGGTAGGTGTCGGCGCGCCAGCTCCGGATCGACTTCTTGATCTCCTCTTCGCTGGTGCCGTGCTCGGCGGCCGAGCGCGCCAGCTCGACGAACTCCTCGTCGGCGGCGAACCGCAGGCCGATCACCTGGCGAATGGTCAGTCGCGGATCGAGGAGCTCGCCGGTCAGGACGTAGTGGCGCAGGTTCTCCTCCGCCCGGATCGCCCGGTCCTGAGCCTTCAAGGCGAAGTCGCGCAGGAAGAAGAACATGATCGAGGCGGCCAGGGCGAGAGCCACGATCAGCGCTGCGCCGTAGAAGCGACTCTCGTCGCCCCACGACTTGTACAGGTTGACGAACGACCCGATCAGCGTCGCCAGAAGGAGCAGAAGCAGGACGACGTGGTAGCCGGGGACGTAGCGGCGATGGTTGGCGTAGCTCTGCTCGGCCATGCGGACCTCCCGTCGATCGAACGTACGGGGGATTCTACTCTGCCGGCTCCGCACGGGAGGCTCGTCGCGCCGCTTCGAGGTGCTCGCTCGTCGCTTCGGGAGCGCCGTGCATCGCCAGGACGCGCTCGATGTCGAGTCCGGCGCGCTCCACCCATTCGGCGAAGAAGCGATCGAGTGCGGCGTGCGACGGGCGCGGGTAGACCGCCAGCGGCTCGGGCGTCACCAGGTCGCTCGCGAAGAGCGCTCGGTGGGCCGGCAGGTGGACCACCAGCATTCCCTCAGCGTGCGGGTTCTCCCCGATCGGCAGGATGTCGAGCCGCTGGGCGTCGTCGGCCAGAGAGAGCGGTTCGGTGACCGCCTCGAAACGGAGGGCGGCGGCCGGCGTCCGGGCCAGCCGGTCGCCGGTGCGCTCCGGCGGGAGGGCGACCAACCGCTCGACCACCGGGCGGGCCGCGGGCGGTCCCATCACGGTCGCTCCGGCGGCGACGAAGGCCCGCACGCCGCCGAGATGATCCTCGTGCGCATGGGTCAGCACGAGGTAGCGCAGCGGCCGCTCCGGGAAGGCGGCGGCGATCGCGTCGACGAAGCGCTCCGAGTGCCAGCTCATGGTCGGAGCCGGATCGGTCTCGGTCGCCGGGATCCTGCCCAGGAGCGGGAAGCTGGCGGGGGCGTCGACGGCGACGACGAACTCCTCGAAGACCACGACCAGCGGCGCGAACCCGCTGCGCACCCCGGGCACCCGGTAGACGCCAGGGAAGATCTCTTCGAGATCGAGCTCGTCGGGCTCCTCCTCGGTCTCCACGACCTGCTCGGGGATCCGTCGGTAGCCCTCCGGCGCCTCGAACCACTCGAGCCCGCCCGGCTCGACCGTATCGACGGTCAGGTCGACGTACGGAGTTCCGCCGACGGTGGCGCCGTAGCGGAACGGCACTCGGCCGAGCCCCTCCACCGGACGATACTCTTCGAACCACCAGAGGACCTCCGTGTCGCCCTTGGCCGCCAGGTGAGCGACGTAGCGCACACGGCTCGGCAGAGCGGTACGAGGGTCGATCTCGAGCTCGACCACGGTGCCGTCGGAGAGGGCGCCGAGCACGACGATCACCTCGGCCGTCTCCGCCAGGAGGCGGGTCTGTGCCGCCCGCTCGAGCATCTCGGCGACCAGGAGATGGGGCAGCCGCCGCATCAGGCCGCGGCGCTCCTCGGAAAAGTCGGCCGAGCGGAACGGGATCGCCAGGGGCGGCTCGTGGACGACGTAGAGCCGCTCCGAGGGACCGAGATAGGCTTCGCGGAAGGCCTCGAAGGTGCCGTCGTAGCGCTCCTCGCGGTAGTCGCGCGCGACGCGGCCTCCGGCCGGATCGAATACCAGGACCTCCCGGTACGGCCCCGGGCTGGGCGCGTCCGGTTCGAAGCCCTGCCCCTCGGCCGTCTTGTCGAGCGTCCCCGTCGCCGAGATCACGAACGGTCCGAAGCGTTCCAGCGTCCGGCGGTCGCCGAGAGCCTCCGAGGTGCGGACGAGGTGCGCCACGGCCGCCTCGACGCGGGCCGTCGCAGGGCCAGCAGAGCCAGCAGAGCCGGCGGAGCCGGGCGGTGTGGGCGTGGCCAGTCCGATCGCCGCAGTCAGCGAGACGACCGCTATCCACGCTGTCGAGCGGAAGCTCATCTCTCCTCTTCCTCCCCGGTCGATCGCACCAGGAGGTAGTCGAGAGAGTACCGCCCCGGACCGAGAACGAGGAGAGTGGAAAAGGCGCAGAGGTAGAGAAAGGCGAGCTCCTTGTGGTCGAACGGATCGCCGTGATGGAAGACGAAGAAGGCGACGCCGAGGCCGACGACCAGCGGCACCGCCGCGAGACGCGTGCCGAGACCGACGGCGACCAGGAGGGCGCAGGGAAGCTCCGCCAGCGCCATCAACAGCATCGAGAGCTCGGGGCCGATGCCGAGCGGATCGGGAAAGCCGGCCGCTCCGCCGGAGCGCAGCCCGTGCCAGGTCGCCCTGCCGTGCGTCAGGGCCATCGAGAGGCCGAAACCGAGGCGGAGCAGGAGGCTCGCCAGGTCGCGACCGGTCGGACCCGTCCCGGCGGCGAGTTTTCGAACGAGTTTCTTCACGAGCTATTTAATTCGATATCATAATATCGCATATGGGAGTATATACGGGGAAGGTCCTTCTAGGTTGCGGCGATCTCGTGTAGCGTCCTCCGTGTAGCCTAGAACTCCACCGAGAGCAGCGAGCGTGTCGAAACCGACGACAGAGGGTTCCCCTCCGACCGGAACGGGAAGCCACTACGATGGCAGCGCCGAGGAGGTGCGCGCCCTCGGGTCGTTCGTCAAGCTGCTGCGGGCGGCGCGCTGGGCCTCGATCAAGGCCGGGCGGCGGCGCGAGGAGTCGGGGCTCTCGGAGGGGCAGTTCGGGGTGCTGGAGGCGGTCTATCACCTCGGCCCGCTCGATCAGACGGAACTGGCGCACAAGGTGCTGAGCAGTCCGAGCAATCTGACCGTGGTGATCGACAACCTGGAGCGCCAAGGCTATGTCGAGAGACGGCGGGACGCCCGCGACCGGCGCCGTCAGGTGGTCCATCTGAGACCGTCGGCACGGCGGCTGCTCGACGAGCTGCTGCCGCGCCACGTCGAACGGATCGTCGAGGTGATGTCGGCGCTCTCGCCCGAGGAGCAGGATCGGCTCGGCGCGCTCTGTCGCAAGCTGGGACGAGCCGCGGAGCGCCTCGAGTGACCCCGGCCGACCCCGCGGGTCGATCCTCCGCCGGCGACCGCGACGCCTCGGCCGATCGGCCGACCGTCCATCTGGTCGACGCCAGTCCGTACGTCTTCCGAGCGTTCTACTCCCTTCCGGACACGATCCGCGACCCGGAGGGCGAGCCGGCGAACGCCGTCCTCGGATTCGCCGGCTTCGTGCTGCGGCTGGTCGAGACCGAGCGCCCGACCCATCTGGCGATCTGCTTCGACGGCAGCCTCACGACCAGCTTCCGCAACGAGCTCTATCCGGAGTACAAGGCGCATCGCGATCCTCCTCCCGCGGAGCTCGAAGCGCAGGTCGACGATTGCCGCGAGATGGCCGAGGCGCTCGGCGCGACGACCTTCGTCGACGATCGGTTCGAGGCCGACGACTTCATCGCCACGCTGACCGAGCGATGCCGCGACGCCGGAGCGGCGGTCGTCGTGGTCTCCTCGGACAAGGACCTGATGCAGCTCGTCGGCTCCAGCGTCGAGCTGCTCGACTTCGCCCGCGGGGAGCGTTACGGACCGCGACAGGTCGAGGCCAAGCTCGGCGTGCGCCCGCGGCAGGTGCCCGACTATCTGGGACTGGTGGGCGACAGCGTCGACAACATCCCCGGCGTCGCCGGCATCGGGCCCAAGACCGCCACGGTGCTGCTCGCGGAGTTCGACGACCTCGATGCCGTCCTGGCCGATCCGCGGGCGATCGAGGAGCTGCCGCTGCGCGGCGCCCGCTCGGTGGCGGCGAAGCTCCTCGAGGGTCGGGACCGCGCCGCGATGTCGAAGCGCCTGGCGGTCCTTTCGCTCGACGCACCCGTCGGGGCTGCGGCGGAGCTCGGTCTCGACGAGCTCCGATTCGCAGGTCCCGATCGCGAGCGCCTCGAGGCGCTCTGCGAGCGGCTGGGCTTCGAGCGGTTAGCGGAGCGCGTCCGGCGCGTGTTCGAGACCGACTGACCGCCCTGGAGTCCCGGCTGCCGGAGAGAGTTCGGATGCCACGAGGCCGATCGGGAGCGGCCCGTGGCGGTCGGTAGCTGTGGCGTCAGGAGTCGGAGGGTCGCGCTTCCCGCTCGTCGAGCAGGCGCCGGGCTCCCGCGGCCTCGTCGGCCGGGACCTTGACCTCGACCAGGCCGAGCTGCCCGAAGTTCGCCGGTTCCTGGTGAAAGCGGCGCGACTCGACGACGGCGCGGATGCCCTCGTTCTCGAGGAATCCGGCCACGATAGCGGCCTCCTCCTCGGTGCCGAGGGTGCGGACGGTGACCCATTCGTCGCTCATCGCGGGCCGATCATACCTGCCGAGCGGGTGCGGCGGGGCAAAGATCTCGCTCGAGGACCGCTGCTAACATCCGGCGGATGATCGCCACGGAGACGGCCGTGGGCGGGCGGCCCGGGGGGGGGGGGGCGGCGCAGCCGCGAGCGCACCCCCCCCCCCCCCCCCCACCCCCCCGGCCCGGGGAGGGGGTCGGGGCGGGTGGGGGGGGGGGGGGGGGGGGC
>JAWVZD010000101.1:0-6716 GCA_033722395.1 Thermoanaerobaculia bacterium
CACGCGGCGATCGCCGCAGCCAGGGCCTCGGCGTCCTCGGGCGGCACCAACCAACCGGTCTCCCCCTCCTCCACCACTTCGGGGATGCCGCTGACGGCGCAGGCGATCACCGGCAGCGACGACTCCATCGCCTCGAGAACGACCAGCGGCATGCCCTCGTAGATCGACGGCACGACCAGCCCGCCGGCGCGACCCATCAGGTAGCGTACCTCCCCCGACGAGCGTCGACCGAGAAACTCGACCCGGCTGGAGACTCCGGCCGCGGCGGCCGCCCGCAGCAGGCGGTCGGCATGCTCGCCGTCGCCCACGATCAGCGTCCGCGGGGCCTCCTCGTCCAGGCGCCGGAGACTGTCGAACAGCACCTCCAGTCCCTTGCGGACGCGCAGCCGACCGACGTAGAGCAGAAAGCCCTCCGCCCCGTCCACGCTGGGGTCCTCGACCGGCGCCACCTCCCGGCCTCCCAGGACGTTCGGCAGCACCGCGACCCCCTCGGCACCGTAGTCGCGCTCGAGCTCGTCCGCCGTTCGACGACTGGGCGCCAACACCAGATCGGCCAGGTCGACCGACAGACGGCCGAGCAGAACCTGTATCGGCGCCTTGACCCACTTGAAGACCCACTCGCGCCAACCGGGGCGCCCGACGACCCGACCGTCCACCCTGAGGGGACGGACCGCTCGCATCTCCTCGACGTAGCTCACCTGGAGCAAGGACACCAGCAGCGGCGATCCCCCCGCCGGCGCCAGTGTGCGCGCGAGCAGGGCCGCCAAGGCGCCGTCCGATTCGTGCACCTGGACCACGTCGGGACGGAAGCGCCGCAGCTCACCGACGAAGCGCGGCAGCACGGTGAGGGGAAAGAGCAGCTTGATCGCCCCGATCCCGTGTGCGCGGCGTCCCAGCACCCGGACCTCGTGGCCGGCCCGCTCGAGACCACCGGCGAGCTGCAGAACCTGCTCGCCGACCCCGGAGATGTCGGTCGGCGGCAGAGTGTTGGCGACCAGGAGCACGCGCATTCGGTTCAGCTCCTCCTCAGCCGGGCCGGCGCCTCCGGCGCCACACCACCCAACGCCGCGACCGAATCCTCGAGCTCCTGCAGCGAAAGACTCCCTGCCAACTCCCGGGCGTCGCCCCGTGCCGCTTCGAGCAATGCCGCATCGTCGACCGCGTCGGCCACCAGGAAGCGCGGCATCCCGGCCTGCCGCGTGCCGAGCAGCTCCCCGGGGCCGCGGATGGCCAGGTCGGCCTCGGCGATATCGAATCCGTCGTTCAGGCGGGAGAAAGCGTCGAGGCGTCGCTCGGCCGCCTCGGTCAGGCGGCCGTGAATCGCCACGCAGTGGGAGGCGACCTCGCCCCGACCGACACGACCGCGCAACTGATGCAGCTGCGCCAACCCGAAGCGCTCGGCGCTCTCGATGACCATCGCGTTCGCGTCCGGCACGTCGACCCCCACTTCGACCACCGTGGTGGCGAGCAGTACGCGCACCGCCCCGTGAGCGAACGCATGCATGATCGCGCTGCGCTCCTCGACCGGAACACCGCCGTGGAGCACCGCCGTGCGCTCCTCCGGCAGCAACCGCGCCAGCCGTCGGGCGCCCCGCTCGAGCGAGGCCACCTCGCGCTCCGGCTGCTCCTGGATCATCGGAAAGACGACGTAGCCCCGACCACCCGCCGCGAGGCTCTCGGCCAACCGCCGGTAGACGGCGTCGCGTTCGCTCTCCGGGACCACCTCGGTCTCGACCGGTACCCGGCCCGGTGGCAGCTCGTCGATCACCGACAGATCGAGATCGCCGTAGGCCGTCAGCGTCAGGGAGCGCGGAATCGGTGTCGCGGTCATCACCAGAAGGTCGCAACGACCGCCCTTCTCGCCCAGCCGGCTCCGCTGGGCCACACCGAAGCGGTGCTGCTCGTCGATCACCGCCAAGCCGAGGCGGGCGAACTGCACCTCCTCCTCGAGCAAGGCGTGGGTACCCACCACCAGGTCGATACCACCACTCGCCAGGCGCTCGAGCCGCTGCCTCCGATCGGCCGACGACGACGTCCACAAGGCGATGCCGTAGCGATCGCCGAGAAGCTCCCGCAACGTGCCGAAATGCTGCTCGGCGAGCAGCTCCGTCGGTACCATGAAGGCGGCTTGGAGACCGCCCTCGAGAACCGTCAGCAGGGCCGCCAGGGCGACCGCGGTCTTGCCGCTACCGACGTCTCCCTGCAGCAGCCGGCGCATCGGCTGGGACCGTGCGAGATCCGCGGCGATCTCCCCGACGACGCGTCGCTGCGCCGCGGTGAGCCGAAAGGGCAGTATCTCGTCAAGCAGCCGCTCGACCCGGTCCGACCAGGGCGATCGGTATCCCTTGTCCACGCCGTGAGCGCGCCGCCGGGCGACGGCCAGCCCGAGCTGGAAGGCGAACAGCTCACCGTAGATCAGCCGCCGGTGGCCCGCCGTCCGCCGCGCGTTGAGCTCTTCGACCGATTCGTCCGACCGCGGCCGGTGCACCTGAGCGAGGGCCTCTCCGAGCGGCGCCAGATCGCGCCGGCGCAGCAGCTCCGGCGGCAACGGATCGGCCAGCGAGCCCAGGTCGTGCTCGCTCACCAGCTCGGTCAGCAGACGGCGGACGAGCGCCGGGCCGAGCGGACCGAGGGACGGATAGACCGGCGCGATCCGACCGGCGTGCAGAGCGGACTCGGCCGGCTCGAGAGAGGCGTTCCGCAGCTCGAGAGTTTCGGCCCGTCGCCGCACCTCGCCGTGGAGCATGTAGTCGCACCGTTCCTCCACCTGCTTCGGCAGATACGGGCGATTGAACCAGACCGCGGGGATCGAGCCGCTGTCGTCCTCCGCCCGACCGCGCACCAACGAGAACCGGCGGCCGCGACGCAGCACCAGGCGGACGCCGGCGAGGCGGGCGCGAAGCGTGAAGGCCCCCTCCTCGTCGATCTCGCCGATGGCGGTGACGCGTCGCCGATCCTCGTAGCGAACCGGCAGGTGGTGCAGGAGTGCGCCGACGTCGCCCACCCCCTCCTCG
Source organism: Thermoanaerobaculia bacterium (assembly GCA_033722395.1). GTDB lineage: Bacteria > Acidobacteriota > Thermoanaerobaculia > Multivoradales > JAHEKO01 > JAWVZD01. The sequence continues at coordinate 3,015 of JAWVZD010000101.1, forward strand.
GCGAGCCGACGCTCGCGCTTCGGACCGATCCCCTTGATCTCGCGCAGCGGCGCTCGCAGGTCGAGAGTCACGTCGATCGGAGTCGGGCAAGGAGCTTCGTCAGACGGTGCGCCGAGCGACCCGCACGCCGTGCGCACGGCGGCATCAACGCTCTTCGAGCGCCAGCTCGAGAACGCCGAAACGGAGCTTGTCCCCCGCCTCGATCTCCACCGGCTTGCCGGTATCGAGGCGACGGCCGTTGACGAAGGTACCGTTCATCGTGCCGATCTCCTCGACCAGAAAATGGCGATCGCCCCGGCGGAGCAGTTTGGCGTGCCGTCGACTGCTCGAGCGTTGCGTGTCGATCGCCGTGAGGTCGATGTCGGGCTCGATACCGGTGACCGGATCACCACGCCCGATCGTCGTCTCCGGCCCCGGGGCGAGCTCGAACTCTTCGCCGCTAGCGCCATGGACCAAGACCAGGCGCGTCGCTCGCGCAGGGGTCGGCCGGGCGGCGGGGCTCGCAGGCGGCGGTGCGGCGGGGGGCGGGAGTTTCTCCGGGCGCTCGTCGAGTGCCTGCTGCAACAAGCGATCGGTGTGCCTGAGCCGCCGCGACAGCTTGCGCATCATGCGCACCGCGATCTCCGGGTTCTCGCTCAGCATCTGGATGAAGCTCGCCCCGCTCACCGGAATCAACAGGGTGTCCTCGAGTGCCCGCACCGAGGCACTACGCGGGTGATCGTCGAGCAGGGAGAGCTCGCCGAAGAAGTCGCCCTGTTCGAAGACCGCCAGCTGCGTCTCACCGCCAGCCTCCCCCACCCGCTTGAGGATCTCGACGCGGCCGCGGTGGACGATGAACATCTCGGTGCCGAGGTCGCCTTCGCGGAAAACGTACTCTCCCGCCGGCACCTCGACCAGATGCTGCGCACCGGCTTTCGAGGAGGACTCGCTCATCGGCTCAGTCGAGGTCGAAATCGATTCGACGACGCTGCGGATCGACTCGGGCCTTGGCCCCCAGAGGAAGGGTCAGGTTCGGTTCGCAGTGACCACTGGAAAGTCCGGTCGCGAAGCTGATGCGGAAGTCGCGCCCCAGTCGCTCCAGATCGACCGCCTCGAGGGCCGTTCGACCCGTCACCATACCGGACAATGAGGCGACACTACCCGACAGCCTCAACTGGGTCAACATACGGTCGACGCGGTAGAAGGGCTCGTCGACATCCTCCCAGAAGAGGATCGCTCCGGGCGGTGGCGTCGGGGCGAACTCGGTCCCCAGACAGGCGCAGAGGAGACTGAGGCAACCACCCCAGAACACACCCTCCACCGCACTCCCCGCGACCGGGGGGAAGAGATCGCAGCCCGGCGCCGGGCCACCGTCGAGCAGCGCGGTGAGGCTGGTGCGTTCCTCGGGGCCCAGCCCGCGTGCGAGCTCGACGCCGACCATCGGGCCGTGAAAGGTGATCCAGCCGAAACGGCGCGAGATCTCGAGCAACAACGGTGTCAGATCGGAGTAGCCGACGAAGGCGCGGGGCCGGCGGCCCACCAGGTCCCAATCGAGGCGATCGAGCAGGCGCAGCACCCCGTGTCCGCCACGCAGGAAGAAGACCGCCGCCAGATCGTCGTCCTCGAGCAGGCCGTGTAGACCGCCCAGGCGCTCGGCATCGGTGCCCGCGAAGACTCCCTCGCGACGACCGAGGTTGTCGGCCGGCACAGGCTCGTAGCCGAGCTCGCGCAAGGCATCCATACCGCGCCGCAGTCGATCCTCGGCTGCCCAGCCGGAGAGAGCGGCGACGCCGACCCGATCTCCGGGGGCGAGCGGTGGAGGACGTCGAAACATCGTCGGAGAGCCCCGTAAGCCGAATTCTGTCTCCGCTCGAGAGCGGGCGTGGTCATTCATCTGGGGCCGATGTTGCCACCGACCTCGTGCGACCTACCCGGAAGCGACCGGCGACGGGCTCGAAGCCCGCCGACGAGCGGAACGGGCGGTCCGCGCGCCGCTTCCCTACTTGGTCTTGCTCCGCAGGGGGTTTGCCGTGCCCCGGACCGTCACCGGCCGGGCGGTGCGCTCTTACCGCACCCTTTCACCCTTACCCGACGCATCCGCGCCGGGCGGTCTGCTCTCTGTGGCACTTTCCGTCGCGTCGCCGCGCCTCGCCGTTAGCGAGCCTGCCACCCGTTGGAGTTCGGACTTTCCTCTCGCCGACCTCGTCGACGAGCGACCACGAGAGGCTCTCCGACATCCTTAGTCTACCTCTTCCCCGCTCGGCGTGCTCACTCTCGCCGCCGCCGCAGTTTGTCGAGGAGACGGCGTTCCCGCTCCGTCTCCCGACCCTCGGCGGCCTCCTGACGCGCTCGTTCGGTGTCGCGGCGGGCCCTCAAGCGGTGCCGGATCTCCTCCAGCTGCGCCCTCAACTCCTCGTCGTCGGGACGCAACGCCAGGGCGCGCTGCATCGTGTCCGCCGCCTGGTTCAACCAACGCGGGTTCTGCATCTGGCAGTTGGCGAGCAGCGCGAGATACTCGCTCCGCTCGTCGGCCCGCGCCGCCTGCTTGAGGAGCTCGATGGCGTAGAAGTAGTCCTCCTGTTCGATGTACTCCAGCGCCAATCGGTAGCGCTCCCTCGCCAGCTTGACCTGCTCCGAGCGTCGCGCCTTGGCCGTCGGGCGGCGGGCCTGCGGCGACGGAAGATCGGTCGCCCGCCGGCGATACTCCGCCGCCCGTTCCGGGTCGGACAACACCAGATAGGCTTCGGTGAGACGACCGAACAGCCATTCGAGCTTGCGACCCCGCTCCCCCATGCCGAGCGCATCGGCGTGCGTCGGGTGCACCAGCCGAGCCTTCTCCAAGTAGGCGCGGTGGACATCCTCGGCCGTCGCCGCTCCGTCGACGTCGAGGAGCTGGTAGAAACCCTGGCGTCCGTACTCGCTGAGGAGCTTGCCCACCTGCGCCCGGTGCTGCTGTGGCTCGAGCGTCAACGGCTTCTCTTCCAGACTTCGCCGCACCCTCTCGGAGAGGCCCGCCAGCAGTTCGCCGGAGAGTCCCGACGGCCGACGCTCACCCTCCTCGATACGCTGCACAAGGCCCACCGCGGCCAGGCGAATCAGCTGACACAGCAGGGCGAGCCGGTTCTCGGCCTCGTCGAGCAGGTCGCGGATCGAAGCCGGCCGTCGCAGCCGCTCGAGCAGGCGGATCTCGCCGGCGTCGAGGTTCGGAATCCTCTCGCGCAGGCGTGGATCTCCCGTCGTCCGGTAGCGCGTCTGCCGCCCGCCGAGACGACTGAGCAGCTCTTCGAAGCTCCAACCCCGGCCGTAGAGATCCATCACCATCGGCGCGGTGGGCAGCGGGCCGACCAGATCGTCCGGCACGTCGCCCAGTCCGCTCTCGAACCGCAGGTCCCGCACCTCCAGGGATCCGAGGTCGTTCTCCACCTCGGTGATCAGTTCGTCGAGCTCGCGTTGCAGATAGCGCGCCGCGTCGAACTTCGGGTCCTCGGCCGCCTCCTCGGGGCCACCGAAGATCTCCGCCAGGCGGATTCCACCCGGGTTCGACCGGCTCAGATAGAGCTGGCCGCCGAGGAAGAGGAGGCGCTCGCGGCGGTCCTCCGAGGTGAGCTGAAGGACACCCGTCCTCTGATGCAGGAAGACGTCCTGAAACGCCTCCGTCAGGGTGAGATACGAGATCTCCGCCTGGTCCCTCATCGCAGTGGAATTCTATCCCGCTCCCGGGTC
>JAWVZD010000102.1:0-6712 GCA_033722395.1 Thermoanaerobaculia bacterium
GATCTCGTTGTCGTGGTGGGGGAAGATGTTGTCCACCCCCCCGCAGTGGATGTCGAAGGTTTCGCCGAGGTAGTCCATGCTCATGGCGGAGCACTCGATGTGCCAGCCGGGTCGGCCCGGCCCCCAGGGCGAGTCCCACTGCGGCTCGCCGGGTTTGGCCCCCTTCCAGAGGACGAAATCGCGCACGTCTTCCTTGCTGTAGTCGTCGCTGGCGACGCGCTCGCCTCGGCGGACGTTCGACAGATCGATTCGCGACAGCCGACCGTAGTCCTCGTCGTCGGCGATGCGGTAGTAGACCGAGCCGTCGCGCTCGTAGGCGATGCCGCGCTCGACCAGCCGCTCGATCAGGCCGATCATCTCCTCGACGTGCCGGGTGGCGCGCGGGTAGTGCTCGGCGGCCTCGACGTTCAGACGAGCCAGATCGCGGTGGAAGGCCTCGATGTACGGAGCGACGAACTCCTCCAGGTCGACGCCCTTCTCGGCGGCCCCTCGGATCACTTTGTCGTCGACGTCGGTCAGATTCATCACCTGCGTCACCTCGTAGCCCAGCAGCTCGAGGGTACGCCGCAGCAGATCTTCGAACAGGAAGGTGCGCAGGTTGCCGATGTGGGCTTCGCCATAGACCGTCGGGCCGCAGGTGTAGAGTCCGACGCGGCCCTCGGTCAGGGGCTCGAAGGTCTCGACCTCGCGGGCGAGGGTGTTGTAGAGCCGCAGCGTCGCCATGCGGTCAGGGCTGAACGGACACCGTGCCGGCGATGAAGTCGACCGTCTGCGGGAACGAGTTGGTGCGGAAGGCCTGTTCGTTCTCGAAGTCGAATTGGCCGCTGCCTGTGCCGGCGGACAGGAACTCGAGGGTCATGAGGATGCCGGAGCCGTTCTGGCCCTGTTGCGAGCCGAGCCGCGTGTGTCCCACGACCAGCACGCCGGGACTGCCCTCGACCACCTCGAGGCTGGTGTTGTTCCCCAGGAAGCCGCCTTCGTCGACGTCGACCCAGGTCAGCAGATGGGCGGGGAATTCGAGATCGAAGGCGACGCCGTAGAAGTCCTCCACCTGATTGACCCGTACGTCGAGGAACAGTCTCTCGGCCGAAGTCTGTCCTCCCTGCTGGAGAAAGACCGACTCGGCCGAGGCGTTGCTCTCGGGAGTGAAGTTGATTCCCGGCGCCGGGGGCGGCGGGCCGGTCGGACCACCGCCTCCCCCACCTCCTCCGCAGGCGAGCCCGACGAGCACCGTCACGGCGACGGAAAGGGCCAATAGGCGACGCGACCTCACCGGACGGCGACCCCCTCGAGCTCGCGACGCATCTTCTTCAGACGCCGGCGGACGCGCTCCTTGCGCAGGCCGGTCAGTCGATCGACGAACAGGACCCCGTCGAGATGGTCGATCTCGTGCTGGATCACCCGCGCTAGCAGACCGTCGGCTTCGAGCTCGATCGGATTGCCCGCTACGTCGACGGCGTCGACGGTGATGCGAGCGGCGCGGTCGACCTTCTCGGTGATCCCGGGTAGCGACAGGCAGCCTTCGAGGTCGCTCTCGCGCCCCTCCGGCTGGCGGATCGCCGGATTGACCAGCACGTGCAAACGGTCCGGTTCCTCGCCGGCGGTCGGATCGACCACCGTCACCCGCTGCTCGACGCCGATCTGCGGCGCCGCCAGGCCGACCCCGGGAGCGGCATACATCGTCTCCACCATGTCGTCGACGAGCTCCTCGAGGGAGTCGTCGAAGCGCTCGACCGGCGGGCAGACGACGCGCAGCACCGGATCGGGGTAGAGCTTGATCTCGCGAATCGCCACGGCCCCTACTTTTTCAGATGATCGATGGCGCGCGCCACCTTCTCGTCGTTACCCTGGCCGCGCAGGACGTCGAGCAGCCGCTTCGGGTCGGCCTGTCCCTCGATCAGATGCTCGAGGCCGCTGCGGTCGAGCTCCAGGACATCCGTGAAGTCATCGGTGCGGTACTCGGCCTGCCAGGCCCGGTGCTTGAAGAGGGTCGACTCGCCGACGATCTCGCCGGGCCCGAACGAGCGCAGCGAGATCAGGTGGCCCGCTTTGTCCTCCGCCCGGGCCTCGATGGCGCCGGAGACGATGATGAAGACCGCCTGGCGGTCGCTGCCCGGCTCGGCGACGACCTTGCCGGGGGCGAGGCGCCGCACGCGTACGCTCTCGAACAGCCGGACGAAGTCCTGACTCGAGATCTGATCGACCAGGGAGGTCTTCGACAGCTCCCCCCAGATGCGCTCGAACTCGAGGGTCATGCGGCCGGCCACGCGGCGGTCGACGCGACTCGACAGCAACCCGGCGCGGGCCTTGTCCCGGCTGTAGTCGAGGCGCTTGGCTCGCTTCAGGGCCTCCAGTTTCCGCTCGACGTCGATCTCGCCGGGAAAAAGGCGGTTGATCTTGCGCAGCACCGCCCGCGCCCGATCGTAGAAGCCGTCGCTGGCGTAGGCCGACGCGACGTGCAGGTACTCCTGCTTGCAGGAATCGGCATCGCCGAGTCCCTTGTAGACGTCTCCCAGCTTCAGATGGGCGTGCAGATCGTCCGGTTTGTACTTCAGCCGCTGCTCGAGCCTCGCCTTCGCCTCGTCGAAGCGGTCCATCGTCATCAGCTCGTCGACGGTGTACTCGAACTCGTCGGCGGTGTCGCGGCTCCCACGCAGCCATTTCTTGAACGGCACGATCGCAACCCTCGATGGAACATCTCCGCCGGCCCCGAGCCCCGGCCGCGCCGGCTCGTCTCGTCGCGACTTCCGCAACGGGACCGGTGTTCTGGTGCGGTTCCTCCGGACGAGGAACACGCACCTCCGAACCGCGGTCAGTATAGCGGACACGCCGGTCCGAGCCGCCGATCGTGCAACGCAGCCGGAGTTGGCCCGGAACTTGCGTTCTGGAAGCTCGTAGCGGAAGGGAGAGACGCCATGACCAGATCTCCATTCATCCTCGTTTCAGCCCTGCTCCTGTTGGCCGCGAGCCCGATGCTCGGTCAGGAGGAAGGGAGCCACGGCTACGTTCGTACTCTCGAGGGGTCGGCGGTGCTAACTCGGGCGGACACCGGTGAGCGCGTCGATCTGCTGCCGAACTACCCGCTCGAGGCAGGCGACGTACTGGCGACCGATCCGGCGACCCGCATCGAGTTGGTGTTGCCCGATTTCAACCTCCTGCGCCTCGACGGCGACACGCGCATCGGCCTCGCCGCGCTCGCCTACTCGGCCGACAGTGACGATCGTGCCACCGTGCTCGAGCTCGACGGCGGTGAGCTGCAGCTCGAGGTCACCGAGTACGCCCTCGGCGACAACTTGCCGACGGTCCACACCACGAACGCGACCGTCTACGTCCTCGAGCCGGGCTCCTACCGCATCGGAGCGAGCCCGCGCGGGGAGACCCGCGTGGTCGTCCGCCAAGGCTACGCCGAGGTGACGACGGCGCGCGGCTCGGCGATCGCGCGCTCCGACGAGGAGGTGCTGGTCGCAGGGGTGGACTGGCCCGCGGTGACGCTTTCCGCGGCGAGCTATCCCGACGACCTTGAGCTGTGGGCCGACGAGCTGGCGCGCCGGGCCGAGAGCGCCGAGTACGTCGACGACGTCGATCCGGCGCTCGGCTACTCGACCGCGCCTCTCGAGGAGCACGGCGAGTGGGTCTCGGTCGAGGGTGAGCGCGCCTGGCGCCCGTCGGTCGAGGTGAGCTGGCGTCCGTTCACCCGCGGTACCTGGGTGCACAGTCGAATCGGTCTGACCTGGGTGAGCTACGAGCCCTGGGGTTGGGTGACGACGCACTACGGCCACTGGTCGCTCCACTCGAGCTGGGGCTGGGTCTGGTATCCCGGCTACGTCTACTCACCCGCCTGGGTCTACTGGTACTGGGGTCCGGAGTGGGTCGGCTGGGTGCCGGCCGGCTACTACGGCCGACCGTACTACTCGCCGTTCTACGGCTACGCCGGCGGCTCCTGGGCCTACTACAGCCACTGGACCTTCTGCCCGACGGTCTACGTCGTGCACCCGCACGGCCACCGGCACTACCACCCAGGGCGTGAGATGGAGCGCCGCACCGGCCGGCCGGCGGTGCCGCGCGGAGTCGTCACCACGCACACCGGTGGCATCGACCGAGCCGTCTGGCGGGACGGCGCGCAGGTCGCCGAAGTGCTCGAGCGGCGGGCCCGGGACACCCGCGGTACGAGGCCGCCCGACGTGACCGACTTCGTCGCCGGGCGGGCCGAGCCGCCGCGCGATGCCGTCGGCCGAGACCTCGTCGAGCGGGGTCGTTCCGGTTGGCGCGATGCCGTCTCCGACAGCACGGTCGCGCGGCGCCGCGATGGCGGGAGCTCGAGCGAGCGGCGCGCACCGGCGGATCGGATCGCCGCCCAGGGCTGGCGCGACGGTGCCGACGACCGCGCGGTGAGCGTTCGGCCCCGCAGTGAGGACGTCCGTGGCGGCCACGCCGCGCGGGACGATCGTTCGGGCCAGCTGCGGCCCGAGGGCGGTCGGGACGACGCCGCCTCCCGACTGAGGCAGGCTTGGAGATCGCGTTACGAGTCGAGCGATCGCTACCGCATCTGGCAGGGCCACGCCGGCGACGGTCGGCACGATCGTGCCGGTCGATCGGCCGACCCCGCGGGTGAGCGCGATTGGAGCCGCGAAACGCTGCCACCGGCGCGGCGCGTGATCGACGGCATTCGGACCCGACCGGAGACGGATCGCGGCGGAGCAGCCTCGAGTGCCCCGCGCGACAGCGGGCGCACCGATCGGGTCACGCCCCCGTCTCGCTCGAGTCGAGACCGAGGATCTTCGGCCGCAGGGCGTGCCCGCTCGGACGGCGGCCGCCATTCGACCTCCTCGAAGGGTCGGGATGCGCGCAGTCGCGACTCGGGAGACAGCGCCCGCGGTCGCGACTCGGGAGGTAGCGCGCGCAGCCGGGGCTCCTCGTCGGGGCGTGACGGTCAGGCTCGTTCGTCGCGCTCGCGAGGCTCGGATGACGGCGGCTCCCGGTCGGCTCGCGGCGGCTCGCGGCGCAGTCCGGATCACGACGGATAGGGGCGGAGCTCGCCTCGGCCCGGTCGGGGCCGTCCCGTCGATGGGCTACAATCGGCCACCGTCATGGGGTCCCGACCGTTGGTCCGCATTCTCTTTCTGCTCTACTGCATCGAGGCTGGCGTCATCCTCCTGCTGGCCCCGTGGAGCCCGTCCTGGGATCGGGCCGTCATCCAGCTCCCCGACTTCCATCTCCAGGCCGTTCTGCTGCATGGCGCGACGCGCGGCGCGATCAGCGGTTTCGGACTCGTCCACCTGATCTGGGGGATGCACGACTTCGACGGCTGGTTGGCACGCCGCAAGCTCCGTGAGCAGTCGAGCTCCTGACCTGCTCGCCATCAGCTCCGGCCGGCTCGGCACCGCGGAGCGGGTAGCCGAGTGGTGCGCCGCCGTGGGAGCGGCCGGTGTGCGGGCCGTCCAGCTACGCGAGAAGGAGGCTGCCGATCGGGAGCTCGAGCTCTGGGGTCGCATCGCCCTCCGGGAGCTGCCGGAAGAGACCGTGCTGCTGATCAACGGCCGACCCGACCTTGCACTCGCCGTCGGCGCCGGCGGCGTCCATCTGCCGGCGCGCGGCCTTCCGATCGGAGCGGTGCGGCGACTCCTCGGTCCGGCCGCCTGGATCGGCCGTTCGACGCACCGGCTGGAGGAGGTCGAGCGCGCCTTCGAGGAGGGAGCGGACTACGTAACCTTCGGACCGGTCTTCGCGACGCCGAGCAAGGCCCGTTACGGCCCGCCGGTCGGCCTCGAGGCGTTGGCCTCGGCGGCCGACGTCGGAGGCCCCGTCGTCGCCCTCGGTGGCATTACAATGGAGAACGCCGAACGGTGCGTCGCAGCGGGTGCGCGCGGCATCGCCGGCATCTCACTCTTCCACCCGAGCGCCGACCTCAAGCGGCGTGTCCGAGAGCTCCGAGGGCTGCTTCGAGATGACCCCGCCTGAATCCGCCGCCCGGCCGCGGCGACCGCCCTTCGCCCGTCGCCCGGCGAAGGCATCGTACCTGCTGCTCTCCCTCGTCGTCCTACTGCTCGATCAGCTCTCGAAGGGATTGATCGAGGCGCGGCTGCCTCTGTTCGGCCGCTACGAGGTGGTGCCGGGCTTTCTCAACCTGGTGCACGTGCGGAACCGTGGTGTCGCCTTCGGCCTGCTATCGGAGCACGGCTCGGCCTCTTGGGGTGTCCTCCTCCTCGTCGTCCTCGGGCTGGGTGCCCTCACCGTCGTGGCGATCTACTTCCGGCGCACGCCGCCGACCGAACGACTCCTCCTGGTGTCGCTCGCTCTGATCATGGGCGGGGCCGTCGGCAACCTCGTCGACCGGATCGGTAGCGGTGCGGTCACCGACTTCGTCGATGCGTACTACGGTACCTACCACTGGCATACCTTCAACGTGGCCGACAGCGCGATCACGATCGGAATCGTCCTGATGCTGATCGATTTCGTGTTCGCCGGGGGACGAACTGCGGAGGGGGATGCGCCGACTGGTGGCGAGCGATCCGTCGACTCACCGAGCGACTCCGCTGCCGACTGATGTCGCGGGCCCCCTGATGCCGAAGGACGGAGAGTCGCGGCAGGGCGGGGCGATCCGCTTCGACGTTTCGCCCGAAGCGGCGGGCGAGCGGCTCGACCGTTTCTTGGCGGATCGGCTGGAGGACTCCCGGAATCGGATTCAGGCCTGGATCCGGGAGGGCCTCGTCAC
>JAWVZD010000103.1:0-6694 GCA_033722395.1 Thermoanaerobaculia bacterium
CCGAGTACATCGTCTCGTCCTCGGATCCCGACTACCCGGCGGCCCGGGTCATGTTCTGTCTACGGCGCCGGGCGGATCAGACCCGCGAGCAGATGTTCGCTTACTGGCTGGTAAGCCACGGCAAGCTGGCAGCCGGTCTCGCCGCCAAGCTCGGCTACGCTCAGTACGATCAGGTGCACTCGGACTGGGGCGACCGGGTGAGCTCGGTAGCGGAGACCCTGGGCGCCAGCCACCTGCGGCGCTACGACGGCGTGGCGAGCCTCACCTACCCCGACAAGGCGTCGCTGTTCAAGCGATTCCTGGGACTCGAGGCGCAGGATGCGAACCTGCGTCTGATCGAAGACGAGTTCAACTTCGTGGACGGGCAGAAGCTGGGGGTAGTCCTGGGCGAGCAGGCGATCCTCTACGGTGGGTGACCGGATCCCATGCTCGTCGGTCACTACGGTCCCAGCTTCGCCATCAAGGCCGCGGACCGATCCATCCCGCTCTGGCTGCTGTTCGTCGCGGTCCAACTCGTCGACATCGTCTGGGCCGTCTTCGTTCTGCTGGGAATCGAGCGGATCCGAATCGTCCCCGGCTTCACGGCGACGAACGCCTACGACCTCTACTACATCCCGTATACCCACAGCCTGCCCGCCACCTTGTTCTGGGTGCTGGCCGCCGCGTTCGCCTATCGCTGGTCGGCCGGAGTACGCCGCTCGAGCAGTGCCTGGCTCGGGGCGGCCGTCCTCTCCCACTGGCTGCTCGACACCCTCGTTCACGTCAGCGACCTTCCGCTCTGGGACGACGTTTACAAGATCGGCTTCGGACTCTGGAACTACCGGTGGCCGGCATTCGGACTCGAGCTCGTCGTCCTGGTCGCCGGCGTGTGGCTGTACGCCCGCGCGGTCGACCTCACGCGGCGCCAACTGCTCGAGCTCGCTCTTTTCGCGGGCTTGATGATCGGTATCCAGCTCTTGAGCTTGCTGCTGCAGCCGCCCCCTTCCGCAGATGCCGCGGTCCTGCAGGCGCTCGCCGCCTATCTGGTTCTCACCCTGGCTGCTTTCTGGCTCGAGACCAGGCAGACCGCCCGCACCGTTCACTCTTCTCGAGGAAGCCGATCATGAGCCGCCTTTCGCAACCTATCGAGACCATGCGAAACCACTACACCGTCGTCGTGGTGGGATCGGGCTACGGAGGCAGCATCGCCGCCTCGCGTCTGGCGCGCGCCGGCGCCGAGGTATGCCTGCTCGAGCGCGGGCGAGAGATCCGGCCCGGCGAGTACCCCGATACCCTGCCCGAGGGTGGCAGGGAGATGCAGGCGAACACGCCGGGAGGCCACGTGGGCTCGCGTACCGGCATGTTCGAGTTTCACATCAACGACGACATCAATGTGCTCAAGGGGTGCGGTCTGGGGGGCACCTCACTGATCAACGCCAACGTCTCGCTGCGCGCCGACCCCCGGGTGTTTGACGACGAGCGCTGGCCCGTGGCGCTGAAAGCGGACCTCGGGTCCCTGGTCGAGGAGGGTTACGCGCGCGCCGAGGAGATGCTGCGGCCCACCCCCTACCCCGAGGATCAACCGGAGCTCGCCAAGCTGCGCGCCCATCAGGCCTCTGCGGAGGCCATGGGCGAGCAGTGGTATCGGGTTCCGATCAACGTGACCTTCGAGGACGGCACAAACCACGTCGGGGTCGAGCAGAAGGCGTGCGTCCTGTGCGGCGATTGCGTGAGCGGTTGCAACCACCGGGCGAAGAACACCTTGCTGATGAACTACCTGCCGGATGCTCGCAACCACGGCGCCGAGATCTTCAGCCGGATCGACGTGCGCCGGGTCGAGCGCCGCAACGAAGGCTGGCTGGTGTACTTTCACGCGCTCGAGTCGGGCCAGGAGAGGTTCTCCGCGCCGGAGATGTTCGTCAGGGCCGACGCGGTGTTCCTGGCCGCCGGGGCTCTGGGCTCGACCGAGATCCTGCTGCGCTCCCGAGCGGCCGGGCTACCGCTCTCCGATCGACTTGGGCACGGTTTCACGGGCAACGGCGACGTCCTCGGCTTCGGGTACAACACCGACCACGAGATCAACGGGTTCGGCCACGGTCACCACCCGCCCGAGCGCATGAAACCGGTCGGGCCGTGCATCACCAGCGTGATCGACATGCGCTCCACCGAAGCCCTGGAGGACGGCATGGTGATCGAGGAAGGGTCGATCCCGGGGCTCCTCGCTCCCCTGGCTCCGGTCGCTTTCGAGCTCGCCGCCATGACCGGCGGCCGCCGCACGACTGAGGGTCTCGACGAGCGCCTTGAAGAGGCGCGCCGCAAGGTGGGCAGCGCCATCGGTGGAGCGCGCCGCGGAGCCCTGCAGAACACCCAGACCTACCTGGTCATGAGCCACGACGATGCCAACGGACAGCTACGACTCGACGACGACCGGCTGCGGATCGACTGGCCCGGGGTCGGCCAGCAGCGGGACATCGTCGCCGGCAACGAGAACATGGAGAAGGCCGCGGCGGCTCTCGGCGGCACCTATACGATCAATCCGGCCTGGCACGAGATGCTCCGCCACAACGTCACCACGGTTCATCCCCTCGGCGGCTGCTGCATGGCGGAGGATGCGGCGGGCGGGGTGGTGAACCACAAGAGCCAGGTCTTCAGCGGCTCGGGCGGCGACGAGGTCTATCCTGACCTTTACGTCTGCGATGGCGCCGTGCTCCCCTTGGCGGTCGGCGTCAATCCATTGTTCACCATCTCCGCGCTGGCCGAGCGGGCCGTTCACCTCGCCGCGCGCGATCGCGGCTGGGAGATCGACTACACCCTGCCCTCCTCACCACCGGCCGCGGACGCTGAGCTGCGGCCCGGACTCCAGTTCACCGAGAAGATGAAGGGCTACGTCTCCAGCCGAGTGCTCGACGACTTCGAGGCCGCCAGCAAGGACGGTGAGAAGGCCGGCACCAGGCTCGAGTTCACCGTCACCGTCACCACGCAGGACGTCGAACGCATGCTGATCGACGGCAACCATCAGGCGACGATCGTGGGCACGGTGACTGCCAGCGCACTCTCCGACGCTCCCCTCTCGATCAGCGAAGGGGTCTTCCAGCTGTTCGTCGAGAACCCCGACCGGGCCGGCGAGCGCAACATGATCTACCGGATGAAGCTGCACGGCGAAGACGGCCGGACGTTCTTTTTCCACGGCTACAAGGTCGTACCCGCGGGTAGCAACCTCGTGCGGTCCTGGCGCGACACCTCGACCCTCTACGTCACCGTCTACGAGGGCGATTCCGAAGAGGGGCCGGTGGTCGCCAAGGGGATCCTGCGCATCGCCGTCGCCGACTTCCAAAAGCAGTTGACGACCATGAAGGTGCTCAACGTCGACAGCAGGCGCGAGCGCCTGCGCCATCAGGCCGCCTTCGGCCGGTTCTTCGCCGGAGTCCTCTTCGATCAGTACGGCGGGATCTTCGCTCGGACGAGCGAGCTCAAGCCCGACGCCGAACCGCGCAAGCAGCGACCCCTGCGCCTGCCTGCTCCCGAGGTCCATCCCTTCACGACGGCGGACGACTTCGACCTGATGCTCACCCGCTTTCGCGGCGGGGCCAAGGGGCCGGTCCTGCTGGCTCCCGGCTTCGGCATGCCGGCGCGGTCCTACCTGCTGGACACGGTCGACACCAACCTGGCCGAGTTTCTGGTCGCCCGGGGCTACGACGTCTGGCTCTTCGATTACCGGGCGAGCACCGATCTCCCCACCGCCGAGATGCAGTTCTCCGTCGACGACATCGCGCTGCAGGACTGGCCGGCCGCCGTCGAGGTCACGAAACGGGTGTCAGGAAGCGAGACCGTCCAGGTCATGGGCCACTGCGTCGGCTCGCTCTCCCTCCAGATGGCGCTGGCCTCCGGTCTCGAGGGCGTCCGCTCCGCCGTCTGCTCGCAGTTGACGCTGCACCCGGTGGCACCGGCCATCACCCAGGCCAAGGCCAAAACCCGATTGGCGAACATGCTCCAGTCGAGCGGCATCAAGACCATGACCACCGATTTCGACGCCGGCTCGTGGCGCGAGAGGATGTTCGACGAGATGCTCAAGCTCTACCCGACCCAGGAGCGCTGCCGGAGCGCGGTCTGCAGGCGGATTCTCTTCCAGTACGGCGAAGTCTTCAAGCACGACATGCTCAACGACGCCACCCACGAGGCCATTCACGAGTATTTCGGGCCGGCCAACCTGTCGACGCTCAACCACGTCACCCTCATGATCCGGGAGGAGCGGGCGGTCGACCAGCGGGGTGAGGACGTGTACCTGCGCCACGTCGATCGACTCAAGATTCCGATCACGTTCCTCCACGGTGCCGAGAACAACATGTTCCTGCCCGAGGGGAGCGAGCGCACCTTTGAGCTCTTGGTCGAGGCCAACGGTCCGGGGCTCTACCGGCGCCACGTGATCCCGGAGTACGCTCACCTGGACTGCTTCTTCGGCCGAGACGCGGCAACCGACGTCTTTCCGTTGATTGCCGAAGAGCTCGAGCGCTTCGACTGAGCAGCGGCCTGGCCCCGGCAGCTACAACCCCGAAAGTGGTCCCATGACGAGCCAGCCAGTCTCCGAGTCGCCGGAGTTCGGCGAGCGTTTCGAGGTCCTCCGCCGCCTCGGCAAGGGCGGCATGGGAGTGGTCTACCTGGCCCGCGATCGCGTCAAGGACATGGATGTAGCACTCAAGACGATCAACAACCTCAGCCCTTCGATGCTCTACCGGTTCAAGCGCGAGTTCCGGTCGCTGGTCGACCTTCGACACCGCAACCTGGTCGCCGTCTACGAGTTGCTGTCACGCAACGAGACCTGGTTCTTCACCATGGAGTACCTCGAGGGCCGGAACTTCCTTCAGCATCTCCGGCAGTCGCGTGGTTGGTTCGACGAGTCATCGCTCCACGCGGACGACGACACCATCGACCTGGCTGAGCTGGATGCCGCCGAGCGGGAGCGTTTGCTGAGTGGGACGAGCGCACCCGCGGAGCCCCCGCCCGCGAGGCGATTCCGGCTCGGCGAGGCCCGGCCGGTTCTCCTGCAGCTCGTCCAGGGCCTGCAGGTCCTCCACCGAGCGGGGCATATCCACTGCGACATCAAGCCGTCCAACGTGATGGTGACGCCTGAAGATCGAGTCGTGATTCTCGACTTCGGGCTCGTAAACCCGGTGGCCGCCGACATCCTGGATCGCAAGACGCGCGTCGGGCTCGAGGGTACGTACGAGTACATGGCTCCGGAACGGGCCGTGGGCGGCGAGGCGTCTCCCGCGATCGATTGGTATGCCGTCGGGGTGATGCTCTTCCAGTTGCTCACCGGTGGTCTGCCGCCGCGCAACTTCGACTCCTCCAGCCGGGAGCTGCAGTTGGAGCCGCCCTCGCCGGCGCTCTTTCCACCGGAGTCGCCCGGCGATCTGGTCGCCCTGTGCATCGACCTGCTGAACGTCGAGCCCAAGCGCCGGCCCTCGGGCGACGAGATTCGCCGGCGTCTGGGCGACCTCGAGTCGGCCGACGTGCCGGAGGCCGCCGGAGCCCCGAAGCCGGAGTCGGTGCCGTTCGTCGGCCGCGAGGCCCACCAGCGACGCCTCGACGAAGCGTTTCTGAAGATGCAGCAAGGCGGGTGCCGGGCAGTTTGGGTCCACGGCTCCTCGGGGATGGGCAAGAGCGCGCTGGTCCACCGCTTTCTGCGGCGGGTGGCGAGAGACCGGGGAGCGGTGGTTCTGGCGGGTCGCTGCCACGAGCAGGAGTCGGTGCCTTACAAGGCGCTCGATGCGCTGATCGACGCGCTGAGCAGCTTCCTGAAGGCGCTGCCCAGGAACGAGGCGGGCGCGCTGATGCCCCGGGACGTTCACACCCTGGCGCGCGTCTTTCCGGTGTTGGAGAGGGTGCCGGCGGTGACCGAGACCCCGGGCCGGAGGTTCGAGTCGCCGAACCGCCGCGAGGTCCGGCGTCGCGCCTTCGGCGCCCTACGCGAGCTGTTGGCCCGCCTCGGAGATCGCAGTCCCGTGGTCTTGTTCATCGACGATCTCCAGTGGGGCGACGTCGACAGCGCCGCCTTCCTCTTCGACCTCTTGAAAGCCACCGATCCGCCGCGATTGCTGCTCCTTGGCTGCTATCGGAGTGAGTACGTGGAATCGAGCCCGGCGCTTCAGGCCGTTCTCGACGATCGCGCCGCGGCCGGCGCCAACCAGGAGTTCGTCGAGATCGGGCCTCTCTCGGAGGCTCAGAGCGCTGAGCTGGCGCGGGCTCTGCTCGAACCTGGCGAGCGCGCCGACGAGATGGCCGAGCTGGTCGCTCGAGAGTCGGACGGCAACCCGTTCTTCGTCCAGGAGTTAGCCCTCTACGGCCGCGCCCTTCAGAGAGACGGGCTCGACCTGCGCCCTGCCAAGGTGTCGCTCGAGAACCTGATCTGGCAGCGGGTCGAGAGTCTGCCGAGAGAGGCCTTCCTGCTGCTGCAGGCGGTGACGGTGTCGGGCAGGCCGCTGCGCCAGGAGGACGCGTTTCGCGCCAGCGGCTCATCAGGTCATGATGAGCGGGCCCTCTCGATCCTGCGGGCCGAGCACTTGGTGCGCACCGGCGGCACCGCCCTCGGCGACGAGGTCGATACGTACCATGATCGGATTCGCGAGACCATCGTCGCGCATCTTTCGGCCGACGTGCTGGAGCGGCAGCACCGGCGACTGGCCGACGCACTCGAAGAGGGCGGGCGAGCCGACAC
>JAWVZD010000104.1:0-6676 GCA_033722395.1 Thermoanaerobaculia bacterium
AAGGAAGCGATGAAGGCCGACCTCGAGCGCCGCAAGGCGCGCTGGGCGCGGCCCTTCTGAAGGCTCACTCTTCGTTCGCGGCCGGACGCTCGCCCAGCAGGCGGCTCGGACGCGGCGCCTTGCGCCGTACGCCGTGCCTGTCGATCGCCACCTCCAGAATGTGCTCCACCGCCTCGGCCGGCGAGTCGGTGCGTAGGAAGCCCTCGAGATCGTCCGGCGAGATCATCCCGCCGGCGAGCATCCTGCGGTCGAGGAAGTCGAACAGCTCGTCCCAGTACTCCTGCCCCATCACCACGACGGGAAAATCGGCGATCTTGCCGGTCTGGATCAACGTCGCCGTCTCGAAGATCTCGTCCATGGTGCCGAATCCGCCCGGCAGGATCACGAAGCCGTAGGAGTACTTGACCAGCATCACCTTGCGGACGAAGAAGTAGCAGAAGTCGACGGAGAGATCGAGATACTCGTTCGGCTTCTGCTCGTGCGGCAGCTCGATGTTGCACCCCACCGAGAACCCACCGGCCTCCTTCGCACCTCGATTCGCCGCCTCCATGATCCCCGGCCCGCCGCCGGTCATGGTGGCGAAGCCGGACCGGGCGAGCTCGCGCCCGACCCGCCGCGCCAGCTCGTAGTAGGCGTCGTCGCGCCGCGCCCGCGCCGAGCCGAAGACCGTCACACACGGGCCCAGGAAGTGGAGCTTGCGGAAGCCCTTGATGAACTCGGCCAGGATGCGCAGCGCCCGCAGCAGCTCCGAGCCGCGGCGCTCCGGGCCGGCGAGGAGCGATCGGTCCTTCAAACGCTCCGGGGACGTCGACGAATCTCCGCCCTGGCGCGAGCGGCTCTCGGGGACCTCTTCGTTCATCGCTCCTCCATCGGTTCGACCGATTCTACGGTGCCGGATCGCGACCGCCGGCCGCAGACCCTGGCGGCCGGCGCCGGAGTCTGTACGACCGCCTCGGACTCGTGGTAGAAAGCGGCGATCGGGCGGCACAGACCGTCCGCTCCCATCGACCCGGAGGCCGTGCCATGGACAGTCGTCATTTCGTCGATCTCGAGGATCGTTTCGGCGCCCACAACTACCACCCGCTCGATGTCGTCCTGACGCGCGGCGAAGGCGTCTGGGTGTGGGACGTCGAGGGCAGGAAGTACATGGATTTCCTGGCCGCCTACTCGGCGGTCAACCAGGGTCACTGCCACCCGAAGATCGTCGACGCCCTGGTCGAGCAGAGCCGCCGCCTGGCACTCACCTCGCGCGCCTTCCGCAACGACCGGCTCGGCCCCTACTACCAGCAGCTGGTCGAGATGACCGGCTTCGACAAGGTGCTGCCGATGAACACCGGCGCCGAGGCGGTCGAGACCGCCGTCAAGGCGGCCCGCAAGTGGGGCTACACCGTCAAGGGGATCGCCGAGCACGAGGCCGAGATTCTGGTCTTCGAAGGCAACTTCCACGGTCGCACGACGACCATCATCAGCTTCTCGACCGAGCCGGGCTCGCGCTTCGGGTTCGGCCCGTACACGCCCGGATTCCGCATCCTGCCGTACGGCGACGCCGAGGCGGTGGCCGAGGCGATGCACCCGAACGTCGCCGCGGTGCTGGTCGAGCCGATCCAGGGGGAGGCCGGCATCGTCATGCCACCGGACGGCTACCTCGAGCGCCTGCGCGAGATCACCCGGGAGCACGACGCCCTCCTCGTCGCCGACGAGATCCAGTCCGGGCTCGGGCGCACCGGCAAGCTCTTCGCCTACGAGCACGAAGGCATCCGACCCGACATCGTCATCATCGGCAAGGCGCTGTCGGGCGGCCTCTACCCGGCCTCGGCGATCCTCGCCGACGACGAGGTGATGTCGGTCTTCACGCCCGGCGATCACGGCTCGACCTACGGCGGCAACCCGGTCGCGGCGGCGGTCTGCCAGGCCGCCCTCCAGGTGCTCGTCGACGAGGGCATGATCGACAACTCCGCCCGGCTGGGTGAGTACTTCCTCGAGCGGCTGCGCGGCATCGACGCGCCCGCCGTCAAGGAGGTGCGCGGCCGCGGTCTGTGGATCGGCATCGAGCTCCATCCCGAGGCGGGAGGGGCACGGCCGTACTGCGAGGAGCTCAAGCGTCACGGTCTGCTGGCGAAGGAAACCCACCAGCACGTCATCCGCTGCGCCCCGCCGCTGGTCATCAGCCGAGAGCAGATCGACTGGGCCTTGGAGCAGATCGAGGCGGTGCTGACCGCCGAGGTGCGCACCTCGGTCGGCGCAGACTGATCGACCGCCGCGGGTCTAGAAGCCGACCGCCTCGGCGCCCTCCTTCTCTTCGACCAGGTGGCCGAAGCGGTCCGCCAGGCGCCGGCGCGCCTCGAGGACGAGGCTGAACAGAGCCGGCACCAGGAAGAGCGTGAACACGGTCGAGACCACCAGACCGCCGACGACCACGCTTCCCAGTCCGCGGTAGAGCTCCGACCCCGCCCCGGGGAAGAGCACCAGCGGCAGCATGCCGAAGACCGAGGTGCCGACGCTCATGAAGATCGGTCGGATGCGATTGCTCACCGCGTTGCGGATCGCACGGCCGGTCTCCATCCCTTCGTCGCGCATGTGATTGAGCGACTGGTGGACGATCAGGATGGCGTTGTTGACCACGGTGCCGATCAGGATGACGAAGCCGAGCATGGTCAGGACGTCCAACGGGTTGTAGGAGAACAGATTCAGCACCGCCAGGCCCAAGAAGCCGCCGAAAGCGGCCAGGGGGACGCTGAACATGATGACGAACGGATAGAGAAAGCTCTCGAACAGCGCCGCCAGCAGAAGATAGGTGATCACCAGGGCGAGCAACAGGTTCCACTGCAGGGCGCGGCGCGTCTGGGTCAGCTTGTCGGCCGTGCCGCTCAGATGGGCCTGGTAGAGGCCGCCCAGCGAGCCGTCGGCGGCGAGCGGTGCCAGCACCTCGCTCTCGATCGTCTCCATCGCTGCCTGCAGGGCCATCTCCTCGGGCGGCGTCACCTGGATCGTGATGGTGCGCTGTCGCTCGCGGTGGTTGATCTGCACCGGTCCTCGCGCCACCTCGATATCGGCCACCGACGCGAGTGTCACCAGCCGGCCGTCCGGAGTGGCGATCGGCATCTGCTCCAGCAGATGGGTGCGGTGGGCGAAGCTCTCGTCCGCCATCACCTTGAGATCGATCTCCCGCCCGCGGTCCTGGTAGTCGCTCGCCTTGGCGCCGTCGACCAGGGCGCTGACGGTGAAGCCGAGGTCACGGTTCGAGATACCGAGCTCGGCGGCGCGACGACGGTGCGGCACGACGTGTACCTCCGGATTGCCCAGGTCGAGGCTCGGCACCGGGATCGCCTGGGCGCCCGGCACGTGCTCACCGACCCCGGCGATCACCCGACCGCCGAGCTCGATCAGGCGCTCGAGATCCGGCCCGGAGAGCTCGACGTCGATATTGCGCCCCTCGCCGATACCGCTCGAGAACAGGCTCCACTGGCTGGCGAAGCCGAAGGCCCCCGGCAGCTCCCCGTTGATGCGGTTGATCTCCGGCACCAGCTCGCCCGCCCGCGTCTCGTCACGCGCCGACACACCGAAGAAGACCCGATCGGTGAGCGCCACGAACCAGAAGTCGTCCACCCCGCCGCCGGGCAGATCGATCGCTTCCTCAGGCGGCGTTTCCCACAGG
Organism: Thermoanaerobaculia bacterium; assembly: GCA_033722395.1. Classification (GTDB taxonomy): domain Bacteria; phylum Acidobacteriota; class Thermoanaerobaculia; order Multivoradales; family JAHEKO01; genus JAWVZD01. Next base: position 3,656 of record JAWVZD010000104.1, read on the forward strand.
TGGCGCAGCTCGTCCTCGTAGATCTCCTTGTAGCTCGCCGTCTCCTGCAGGTTGTAGCCCGGCGGCGGCACGACGAAGCCGAAGACGAAGTTCTGGTTGCCCTGCGGCAGGTACTCCGCTTTCGGCGCCAGCAGGAAGGCGAGACCGATCGAGGCGACCGTGAATCCGACGACCACCGCCAGGCGCCGCGGCGTCGTCTCGATGATCCAGCCGACGCGCCCGGTGATCCAATCGTTCGCCCGCTCGGCCCGGGTCAGCATCCCCCAGAGGTTCGAGAAGCTCTTCCCCTCCCGATCGTCCGCGCCCACCTCGACCGCGTCGAGGATCTTCGCCGACAGACTGGGAATGACGGTGATCGACACCGCCAGACTCAGGCCGACCGCCGAGCTGATCGCCAGCGCGATGTCGCGAAACAGCTGCCCCGCCTCCTCCTCGACGAAGATGATCGGCAGGAAGACGGCGATCGTGGTCAGGGTCGAAGCGAGGACGGCGCCCCACACCTCCTTCGTCCCCTCCAAGGCGGCACGGAACCGCCGCTTGCCCATCTGCCGGTGCCGGTAGATGTTCTCCAACACCACGATGGCGTTGTCGACCACCATGCCGACGGCGAAGGCCATGCCGGCGAGGCTGATGACGTTCAACGTCCGGCCGAGCAACCAGAGGACGACGAAGGCGCCGACGATCGAGATCGGGATCGCCACCGCCACCACCAGGGTGCTCGCTCTACTGCGCAGGAACAGCAGCAGTACCGCGATCGCCAGCACGCCGCCGATCATCAGGCTCTGCTGCACCAGCGAGATGGCGCTCTCGATGTAGGTCGTCTCGTCGAAGGAGTGCTCGAGCCTGAGGCCACGATCGGCCAGCACGCCGGCGTTGAGCGCCGCCACGGTCTCCTCCACCCCTTCCATCACCCTGAGCACGTTGGCGCCGGGCTCGCGGATCACGTTGATGGCGACGATCTTGGTGCCCTGGAAGTAGACCTCCGCCTGCGCCTTACGGTAGCCGAGCTTTACCTCGGCGACGTTCTTGACGTAGATCGGTACGCCGTTGCGCATCGTGATCACCACGTCCTCGACGTCCTCCGGCGAGGCGTACTCGCCCACCGTCCGCACGACGTAGCGCCGCTTGCCCTCGGGAAAGTCACCGCCCGAGAAGTTGCGATTCTCTCGATCGAGGGCCGCCGCCAGCTGGTTCATCGTGACCTGCCGCGCCGCCAGCTCGGCCGGATCGACGATCACCTGCAGCTCTCCCTCCTGGCCACCGAAGAAGTTCGACTGGGCGACACCGGAGACGCGCTCGAGCTGCGGCTTGATCTCGTCCTCGACGAAGTTGTAGAGCGTCGCGATGTCGCCTTGGAAGGGCTCGTCGCCCCATGGCGTCAGCAGGTACCAGGCCATGGCACCCTGGTTCGGATCGACCAGCAGGATGACCGGCTTCTCGGCGTCGGCCGGATACTGCGGTACCTGTTCGAGCCGGTTCGACACCTTGAGCAGGTTGGTGTCGGCGTCCGAGCCGACGTCGAAGGTCAGAGTGATCGAGCCGAAGCTGTCCGAGCTCGAACTCTCCATCTTGACCAGGCCGTCGAGGCTCTTGAGCTGCTCCTCCTGCTCGTCGATGATCTCGCGCTCGATCTCCGCCGGGCTCGCACCGGGCCAGACCGTCTGCACGCTGACCTTCGGCTCCTCGACCGTCGGGGTCAGTTGCACCGGGATGAAGTAGAGACCGATGGCCCCGAACAGCACCACGAAGATGACGCCGACGGCCGTCTTGACCGGCGACTGGATCGCCCCCTCGATCAGTTTCACGGTAGCTCGTACTCCTCTCTCTCCCCGATCACCTTCTGACCCGGCCCGAGCCGCTCGTTGCCCCGCACCACCACCCGATCGCCCGGCTCGACGGCGCCCTCGACCGCCACCCAGAGACCGCTCGCCGTCGAGGTGCGGACCGGCACCCGCTCGACGGTGTCGTCATCACCGATCACGAAGACCGCCTGCTCGCCGCGTCCACCGACGACGGCGTCCTTCGGCACGATCGTCCCCTCGGTCGGCCGGCCGACCGGAAAAGCGATCCGCGCCAACATGCCGACGCCGATCGCTAGGTCCGGATTGGCGATCCGCACCTTGACCGGGAAAGTCCTGGCCTGGGCGTCGGCACGCGGCACGACGGCGCTCACGGTGCCCTCGAGCTCGAGATACGGCAGCGCCTCGAAGGTCACCCGCACCCGATCGCCGCGATCGATGGCGGCGAAGTACCGCTCCGGCACGGAACTCACCACCTCGAGGTCGTCCAGGCTGACCATCTCGACCACCGGATCACCGATGCCGACCCACTCGCCGAGGTCGACGTGTTCGGCCACCACGGCACCGCTGAACGGCGCCGTGATCGTGGCCCGGTCGAGATCGTCCTCGAGGCGGGCGATCTCGGCCCGGATCGCCTCGACGCGGCCCTGCCAAGCGGCAGCCTCGGAGACCGCATCGTCGAGCTGCTGCTGGCTGACGACGCCGGAGTCCGCCAGGCCGCGGAAGCGCACCAGGCTGCGCTCCGCCAGGTCGAGCCGCGCCTCCGCCTCTTTGAGCTCGGCACGGGCCTCGGCCAGCCGGAGCTCGAGGTTCTGCCGCCGCAGCCTGACGATCACCTCACCCCGGCGCACGGTGTCGCCCTCGCGGGCCTCGAGCTCGACGACCAGACCGCCGACCTCGCTCGCCACCAGGCTGGTAGTTCGGGCCGCCACCGTCCCCGGCAGGATCGCCTCGCTGCGCAGCTCGTGGCGCTCGGCCTCGGCGTAGCGCACCGGCGAGGGCGGCATGCCCCCCGGTGGCTGCGCCACGACGTTCCCGACGCCACCGGCCAGCATCAGACCGATCAGCAGGATACTGGCACTCCACTTCCGACTTCGCTCACTCACTCTTCGTTCCTCTCCTGTTCCCCGGCCTCGTCTACCAGGCTTCCTGGCCCAGCGCACTGCTTTCCCGGTGGGAGCCGCTTCCGGACGAGGATCCCCCGCCAACCATCTACGCACAC
>JAWVZD010000105.1:0-6659 GCA_033722395.1 Thermoanaerobaculia bacterium
CCGACGCAGCTCGCTCGCCGGCAGGCCGGGGACGAAGACGACGGGACGGGGCATGGTCTCCTCCTATGGTTCCGGTCCTGTACCCGTGGAAGACGGATCGGCGACCAAACGTTACGACATCCGTTTCGCTCGCGAGTCGGTCCCGAGCCGTGCGGCGCCCGCGACCCCGTCGAGCCGGCCCCCACCTTGTCACCCGCCCGAGCTTGTGACATTCTTCACTAGCTCGGTTTCGAGTCCCAGCTGGGGTCGCGAACCAACTCCGAACAGATGCCTGCGAGCTACCTTCCCGTCCTGGCAGCGCTGGGCTTCGCCCTGTTTCTGGGCGTCGTCATGCTGCTCCTGTCGTACTTCGCCGGCAACCAGAGCGGTGGTCGGGTGAAGCTGTCGACCTACGAGTCGGGCGAGCCGCTCTTGGACCGGTCGCGCAAGCGGATCTCGATCCTCTTCTTCCTGATCGCCATCGATTTCGTCATCTTCGACGTCGAGGTGGCCTTCCTCCTGCCGTGGGTCCTGGTGGCGCGGGAGGGCGGCTGGGAGCTCTTCGCCGCGGTGATGGTCTTCGTCTTCCTGATCCTGGTCGGCTTCGTCTACATCTGGAAGAAGGGCGGCCTCGATCTCTCGGTGCGCCGCCCGAAGACGGTCAGCGAGAGCGGGGGGAACGGATGAGCGGCAACGGCTCGGGCCGGCTGCCGGCAGCGATCGTCGACGAGCTGGCTCGCCTGGCGGAGCGCTACCCCACCCGTGAGGCTCTGCTCCTGCCGGCGCTCTCGATGGCCCAGAAGCACTGGGGCGGATGGCTGCCGGAGGAGGCGATCGAGGCGGTGGCGGAGCACCTCGAGCTCGCTCCGGCGAAGGTCTACGGCGTCGTCACCTTCTACGACCTCTTCCACCAGCGACCGGTCGGGCGGCACCGCATCCGCGTCTGCACCAACCTGCCCTGCCAGCTGCGCGGCGCCGACGAGATCCTCGAGGCGCTGGGCGACGCGCTCGGCGTCGGCGAGGACGAGGTGACACCGGACGGGCGCTGCTCCTACATCCACTTCGAGTGCCTCGGCTCGTGCGACACCGCGCCGATGATGATGGTCGACGAGGAGTACCACGAGAACCTGACGCCGGAGTCGACGCGCCGGCTCCTGGAGGAACTCGACTGATGGCGTTCGAACCGATCCTGACCCGCAACATCCGTCATCCGGAGGTGCTCTCGGTCGACGGCTACCGCGCCACGGGCGGCTACCAGGCGTTGGCGAAGGCCTACGAGATGGAGCCCGGCGAGGTGATCGACCAAGTGAAGGCCTCCGGGCTGCGCGGCCGGGGCGGCGCCGGCTTCCCGGCCGGGGTCAAGTGGGGGTTCATCCCCAAGGAGACCGGCAAGCCGGTCTATCTGGTAGCGAACGCCGACGAGTCGGAGCCCGGCACCTTCAAGGACCGCCTGCTGATGGAGAAGGATCCGCATCAGCTGATCGAGGGCTGCGCCATCTGCTGCTACGCGGTCGGCGCCCACGTCACCTACATCTACATCCGCGGCGAGTACGCCGAGGCGGCCCGGATCCTGGAGGAGGCGATCGCCGACGCCTACGCGGCGGGTATTCTGGGCGAGGACTCGCTCGGCTCGGGCTACCGCCAGGAGGTCTACGTCCACCGCGGCGCCGGCGCCTACATCTGCGGCGAGGAGACCGGCATGCTCGAGTCGCTCGAGGGCAAGCGCGGTCAGCCGCGCGTCAAGCCGCCCTTCCCCGCCCTGGTCGGCGCCTTCGACTGCCCGACGGTGATCAACAACGTCGAGACCCTCTGCAACGTGCCGCACATCATCCAGCGCGGCGCCGAGTGGTACGCCTCGATCGGCACCGACGAGAGGAACACCGGGCCGAAGCTCTACTGCATGTCGGGTCACGTCGAGCGGCCCGGCACCTACGAGCTGCCGATCGGCACCACGTTCAGCGGCCTGCTCGAGACCGCCGGCGGCATGTGGCGCGACGGCGAACTCAAGGCGTTCATCCCAGGCGGCGCCTCGGCGGCGATCCTGTCGGCCGAGCACGCCGACATCCCGATGGACTTCGACAACCTCGCCGAGGCCGGCTCGATGCTGGGCTCGGCGGCGGTGATCGTGATGGACCAGACCACCTGTCTGGTCAAGGCGACGGCGCGGCTGGCGAAGTTCTTCGCCCACGAGTCGTGCGGTCAGTGCACGCCGTGCCGCGAGGGCACCCGCTGGGCCGAGATGACGCTCTACCGCATCGCCGAAGGGCAGGGCACCATGGCCGACATCGATCTCTTGGACCGGATGATGAAGAACATGTCGGGTACCGCGCTCTGCGCCCTGGCAGACGCCTGCGTCGGACCGGTGGCGTCGCTGGTGAAGAACTTCCGCCACGAGCTCGAAGCCTGCGTCGAGCAGAACGGCTCACCCTACCCCGAGCGACGCTACTTCTCTGCCGAGGGAGCCGACTGATGCCGAAAGTGACCATCGACGGGCGGACCCTCGAGGTCGAGTCCGGCACCAATCTGATCGACGCCGCCAACCGGGCCGGCGTCCAGATCCCGCACTACTGCTACCACCCGCGGCTCTCCGTGGTCGGCCAGTGCCGCATGTGCCTGGTCAAGATCGAGGGCATGCCGAAGTTGCAGACCGCCTGCACGATGCAGATCACCAAGGACGGCATGGAGGTCACGGTCGACGATCCCGAGGTCCAGGAGGCGCAGGAAGGGATGATGGAGTTCCTGCTCATCAATCATCCCCTCGACTGCCCGATCTGCGATCAGGCTGGCGAGTGCGGCCTGCAAGACTACTCCTTCAAGCACGGCCAGGCCTTCTCGCGCTTCCGCTATTCGGAGAAGCGCACCTACCCGGGCCGCGAGCGCATCCCGTTGGGGTCGAACGTCGTCCTCAACATGAACCGCTGCATCCAGTGCACGCGCTGCATCCGCTTCACCGAGGAGATCTCCGAAACCGGGGAGCTCGGCTTCTTCCAGCGCGGCGCCCGCACCGAGATCGGCGTCTTCCCCGGCAAGGAGCTCGACAATCCGCTTTCGACCTGCGTGGTCGACATCTGCCCGGTCGGGGCGCTCACCTCGACCCGCTTCCGCTTCGCCGAGCGCGTCTGGTACCTCGACAAGAAGCCGTCGATCTGTACCGGCTGCGACGTCGGCTGCAACATCACCGTCGAGCACCGCCGCGGCGCCATCAAGAGACTCAAGCCGCGCTTCAACGAGTGGGTCAACGACTACTGGATGTGCGATTACGGTCGCACCACCTTCGAGCGCTGGGAGGAGGGCGAGCGCCTGGTGACGCCCAGGATCCGGCGGTCGAACGGCTCCTCCGAGCTCGTCGCGACCACCTGGGCGAAGGCCGTTCGACGGGTGCTCGATCGACTCGGCAACGCCGCCGACCCGGAGGCGACCGCCTTCGTCGCCTCGGCCGACGTCAGCACCGAGGAGGCCTTCCTGCTCGCCCGCCTGGCGCAGGCGGTGGGCTCGTCGAAGCGCCGTGTCGTCGTCGAGAGCGGCCCGGAACGGTCGATCCCGACCGTCCACGGTGTCGTCTCGGGCAGCGACGAGGGGCCCAACCGGCGCGGCGCCCTGCTCGCCGGGCTCGAGGCGTCGACCACCGACGAGATGCTCGCCGCGCTCGGCCTCGGCGATCCGGACGGCGGCGGCCTCGAGCTCCTCTTCCTGCTCGATCCCGACCTCGGCGGGCGGGAGAGCGAGTCGGCCTTCCTCGAGGCGGCGCGCCGCGCCGACACGCTGGTCGTCGCCACCTGGCTCGACGGTCCGCTGGCCGAGATCGCCGACGTGGTGCTGCCGCTCGCCACTACGGCCGAGAAGGAGGGCACCTTCGTCAACGTGGGCGGCCGCCTGCAGCGCTTCGAGCCCGCCTTTCCGCCCGCCGGCCAGGCGCGCCCCGGCGTCGACCTGCTGATCGACCTGCTGGTCGGGCTCGAGATCGGCTGGCGGGCGGGCGACGTCGAAGCGGTCTTCGCGCAGCTCGCCAAGGAGAACCGCTTGCTGGCCGGGCTGTCGCTGAGCGACCTGCCGGCCGCCGGCGTCGATCTCGAGACCGAGCGAGGAGAGGCGGAGTGACGACCGGGCTCTGGCTGACCGCGGCCGAGATGGGGCTGTGGATCGCCTTTCTGCTCCAGGTCACCCCGGTGATGGTCTGGATCGAGCGCCGCGGCAGCGCCCTCATCCAGGATCGCCTCGGACCCAACCGCGTCGGCCCGCTGGGGCTGTTCCAATCGCTCGCCGACGCGCTGAAGTTCATCTACAAGGAGGACATCGTCCCGGCGGTGGCCGACCGCTCGCTCTATCTGCTGGCACCGCTGCTGGCGCTGGTGCCGTCGCTGACCACCTTCGTGGTGCTGCCGTTCGGGCCGGACATCGAGATCGGCGGCGAGACCTACAAGCTGATGGTGGTCGAAGCCGAGACCGGCATCCTCCTCTTCCTCGCTCTGGCGAGCCTCGGCGTCTACTCGCTGGTGATGGCCGGCTACGCGTCGAACAACAAGTTCTCGCTCCTCGGGTCGATCCGTGCCTCCTCGCAGATGATCAGCTACGAGCTGGCGCTGGGGATCTCGGCGATCACTGTCCTGCTGCCGGTCGGCTCGCTCAGGCTCGACGAGGTGGTGCTGGCGCAGCAGGGCACCTGGTTCGGCTTCCTGCCGCAATGGAACCTCTTCCCGCAGGCGCTCGGCTTCCTGGTCTTCATGGTGGCGGCCTTCGCCGAGACCAACCGGCTGCCGTTCGACCTACCCGAGGCCGAGTCGGAGCTCGTCGCCGGCTACCACACCGAGTACAGCGCCATGCGCTTCGCTCTCTTCTTCATGGGCGAGTACATGTCGATGGCGACGCTCTCGGCGCTCGCGGCGACGCTCTTCCTCGGCGGTTGGCACCTGCCGGGTGTGAGCTTCACCTACGGACCGTGGCTCAACGCCCTGGTCGGCTTCGGCATCCTGGCGGCCAAGATCCTCGCCATCCTGCTCTTCTTCGTCTGGGTGCGCTGGAGCTTTCCGCGCTTCCGCTTCGACCAGCTGCTGCGCCTGGGCTGGAAGGTGCTGCTGCCGCTGGCGATCCTCAACTTCGTGCTGGTCGGCGCGTTGACCGTGGCCGGGGTGCTCTGATGGCGGGGACGATCGTCTTCGTGCTCGCCGCGCTCGCCGCCTTCGTCTCCGCCCTGGTGGTGGTGGCGCACAGGAATCCGGTCTACTCGGTGATGAGTTTGATCGTCACCCTGTTGTCGCTGGCGGTCCTGTTCGTGCAGCTCGCCGGGCACTTCCTGGCGGTGCTCCTGATCCTCGTCTACGCCGGCGCCATCCTGGTGCTCTTCCTGTTCGTCATCATGCTGTTGAACGTCGGCACGGACCGCCGCGGACTCGCCGGCACGAGACTGCAGCGGTGGGGGGCGATCGTCGGGGCGGTCCTCTTCGCGGCGATCCTGGCCTCGCTGCAGTGGGGCGCGACGCTCGACGCGGCGCCACCCACCGAGGACGAGGTCGCCCTGACGCCGCTCGCCCGGGCACTCTTCGGCGACTACCTGCTGCCGTTCGAGATGGCCGGCCTGCTGCTTCTGGCGGCGGTCGTCGCCGCCACCGTGATCGCCCGGCGCACCACCCCCGAGGAGAGGGAGAGCCGATGAGCGGCGTGCCGATCGGCTGGTACCTGGTTCTCGCCGCGGCCCTCTTCGCCATCGGCACCTTCGGGGCGTTGACGCGGCGCAACGGCATCACCGTCTTCCTGTCGATCGAGCTGATGCTCAACTCGGTCAACCTGGCGCTCATCGCCTACGCGCGGGAGGTCGCCCTGACCTTCGGCGCCGCCGCCGGCCTCACCGGTCAGGTGGTGGTGCTCTTCGTCATCGCCGTGGCGGCGGCCGAGGCGGCCGTCGGCCTGGCACTGTTCATCGCCGTCTACCGCAACCGGCGCACCATCGACCTCGACCGACTGAACCTGATGCGGTGGTGACCGGATGAACGCCCTCGACCTGATCTGGCTGGTGCCCCTTCTGCCGTTCCTCGGCGCGACGGCCAACGGGCTCCTCGTCGGTCGTCTGCCGCGCACCGGTGTCGACCTGATCGCCCTCGGCACGCCGCTCGCCTCGCTCGCCCTCGGGCTCACCGCCATCGTGCAGTACATCGGCAGCCTGTCGCCCGAGCCGTTCAGCCGCACCCTCTACGTCTGGGCCGCCTCGGACATCACCCTCGACGTCGGCTTCCAGCTCGATCCTCTGTCTTGCGTGATGCTGTTCGTGGTGACGTTCGTAGGGTTTTTGATCCACGTCTACTCGGTCGGTTACATGGCCCACGAGGAGGGGTATCAGCGCTACTTCGCCTATTTGAACCTGTTCATGGGGGCGATGCTGCTGTTGGTGTTGGGCAACAACTTCCTGGTTTTGTTCGTGGGCTGGGAGGGCGTGGGGCTGTGCTCGTATCTGTTGATCGGGTTCTACTTCGATCAGACGTTTCCGCCGTACGCGGGTCGGAAGGCGTTCATCGTCAACCGGATCGGCGACTTCGCCTTCCTGGTGGGTCTGTTCGCGCTGGCGGAGCGCTTCGGTTCGCTGGGGTTCACGGAAATCTTCGGGGCGATCGAGGCCGACCCGTCGCTGGTGACCGGCGAGTACGTTTTGGGGATGAGCTTCGCGACCTTCGTGGGTTTGTGTCTGTTCA
>JAWVZD010000106.1:0-6629 GCA_033722395.1 Thermoanaerobaculia bacterium
ACACGTCGTCACACGATGCGTCTGCCATCCCATTCGCTTTTCTGCTGAAACGCAGCGCTTCCCCAACCGACGACATCTACGGCGCAGGCGCATTGACGGCGCTGGCGCAAGTCGAGGTCATCGATCTCGAAGATCGCGCTTGGTTGGTGGGGCGCCGCGACGGACAGTGGCGGCTCGGAAGGCCATCCTCGGAGCATCGTGCGGACGTCTCGATTCGCCTGCCCGCGGAGACGGCTTGGCGGTCCTACCTGCGAGCCATCGATCCCGAGGCAGCGGTCGAGGCGGCCGAAGTGAAGGGTGAGCGACTCCTGGTCGAACCGTTTTTCGGCGCTGTAGCGATCATGTTGTAAGCCGGAGTTTGCAGCGGCCGCACTGCGGCCGGTATCTGCACTGGGCGCAAAGACGGAATCGAACGCGGCCGGTCAGTTTCCACCGGGCAGCGCCTCGACCTACTCGTCGGGTGTCGGGAGCGCGAACTCGGTCGGTGGGCGCTCTTCGAGGCAGGAGACGTCGAGCCCCTCGACCGTGCCGGACTCGATGAACTCCTGCTGGATCTTCTGGATACAGAATCCACCGATGACGTGCCCGGCACCCGCGACGACGACGTGCAGGCTGTTCGAGAGATGCCGAGCGACCGCCTCGGCCCCGGCGGGCGGGGTGACCGGATCGCGGCTGCCGGAGATGAGCAGGACCGGTACGTCGCTCGCGACCGGCTCCCAGAAGGACGGCTCGAGCTCGGCGTGTGGCCAGACCTCGCAGACCCGCGAGTAGCCACCGACGAGGTAGTCGCCGAGGAAGGTGCCGGCGGTCTCGTGTGCGATCGTCTCTTCGTCGAGGCGGGCGATGTCCTCGGCGCAGAGCACGGAGAAGTGCATACCGGCAAAGCCGTCCTCGCTCGCGACCCAGCCGCTGCGTTCGAGGTAGTAGTCGGCGAGCGGTTGCCAATCGCCCTCGGCGGCTCGGGTGACGAGTGAGGGGATCTCGGCCGCCCGCCGATAGAGCAGGCCACGGAGCGCATACCCCAGCTCCCCGGGGCCGAAGCGGACCCTCTTCCCCTGGGCTTCGACCTCCGGCGGGTCGGTGCGGATCTCGTCGAGCACGGTTTCGACGGTCTTTGGAAGATCGGGATAGGCGGCCGAGCAGGCCGCGTCGGCGAGGCACTCGGCGACCAGCTCGTCGAGAGCGTCCTGGAGTCCACGCGCATGCGTCACGTATCCCCCTCCGAAGATCGGTCCGACCCCGGTCAGAATGGCCGTGCGAGCCGACTCGGGGTGACGTCCGAGGAAGACCTGGATCTCCCGCGTACCGTACGAGCCACCGACCAGATCGAGCGCTGTGTAGTTGAGCCACTGGCGGAGCTCTTCGAGGTCGTCCATGGTCTGGTTCGAGGTGTAAAGGGTGAGATCGGCCCGCTCGGCGAGTCGATCCCGGCAGGCGACGATGTGGTCGAGAGGGAAAATCTCCCCGAAGCGCGACTCGACGCCGTCCGGGTAGGGCACGTCGCAGCTGAGGGCCTGCGAGGCGCCGGCGCCGCGAAAGTCGAGGAACAGGAGATCGCGCTCCTGACGGAGGTGGCGGCTCGCGCGGATGACGTCTGGGGACGGAGCCGTCACCGACGTACCGGGTCCACCGAAGAAGAAGGTAATGGCGTCGGCCTCCTCGGTGTGCGCGTCGAGTGCGTCGGCCACGACGAAGGCCAGATCGAGGGTCCGTCCGCTGCCCGCCTCGCGGTCCTCCCAGACACGGTAGCGTCCGCAGCGCACCCGCCCCTCGAGCTCTTCCATGCACGGCTGGACGATCCCGCTGCCGGCCGGGGCCGCAGCGTCGAGCTCGGGGAAGGCCGGCTGTGGGGACGGCTCGCTCTGCGGCCCCGGTTGCGCGCCGGCCGCCGCGGCCACGCAGAGTAGGGTGGCGATAAAGGCGAAGCGCATCACGTGCATGGTGAGCTCCGGTCGAGAGCGGGAGAAGGGCGTCGTCCGACCTTCACATGCGGCTGTAGTTCGGTCCGCCTCCCCCTTCTGGCGGCACCCAAGTGATGATCTGGTACGGGTCCATCACGTCGCAGGTCTTGCAGTGGACACAGTTCGAGGCGTTGATCTGCAGCCTGCGCCCGGTGGGGGAGTCGGCGTCGTCGACCATCTCGTAGACCGCCGCCGGACAGAAGCGCTGGCACGGGTTGTCGTACTGCTCGGCGCACTGGTAGATGCAGACGTCGGTGTCGTGCACCAGCAGGTGTACCGGCTGGTCCTCCTCGTGCGCCGTGCCGGAGTTGTAGACATCGGCCAGCTTGTCGAAGGTCAGCTCGCCGTCGTAGGCGATCGGCTCGGGCGCTTCGGGAGACTCGCCCGGCAGATCGAGTCGCCGCAGGCGCTCGTGCCCCGCCGCGGTGCCGAGGCGGTCGAAGATCCCCCAACCGCGGCCCCGAGTCAGCATGCCGATGCCGGCCTGGAACATGCCGGCCAGCACGCCGTGGTCGAACGCTTGGTGGAAGTTCCTGACCTCCCACAGCTCGTCCCGGATCCAGCTCTCCTCGATCCGCCGCTGGTAGTCGCCCAGGTGGTCGGCGCCGAGGTCGTCGGCCACCAGACCCTCGAAGATCGTCTCCGCGGCGAGCATCCCCGATTTCATCGCCAGGTGGATGCCCTTGAGGCGCTGCGAGTTGAGGAAGCCGCCCGAGTCACCGATCACCAGGAAGCCGTCGCCGTGGTTTCGCGGCATCGCCCACCAGCCGCCCTCCGGGATCGCCTTGGCGCCGTAGAAGCGCATCGAGCCGCCGTCGAGCAGGCGGCGCATCGCGGGGTGGGTCTTGAAGCGCTGGAACTCGGTGTGGGGATCGAGATGGGGGTTCCGGTAGTCGAGTCCGACGACCAGCCCGACGATCAGCTGATCGTCCTGCATGCCGTACAGGAATCCTCCGCCGAAGGTCTCGAGGTCGAGCGGCCAGCCCATCGTGTGGGTCACCTCGCCGGGGGTGACGCGTCCCTCGGGAAGCTCCCAGACCTCTTTGAGGCCGATCGAGTAGACCTGCGGGTTGGCGTCGCGGTCGAGCGCGAAGCGTTCGTTGAGCTGCTTGGCCAAGGTGCCGCGCGGACCCTCGCCGAGGACGGTCACCCGACTCGCGATGTCGACCCCGGGCTCGTAGTTGGCCTTACGGGTGCCGTCGTGGGCGACGCCACGATCGGCGGTTCGGACACCGACGACGCGATCGCCCCCGAGCAGCACTTCGCTCGCCGGGAACTCGCAGAAGATGTCGACACCGACCGCCTCGACCTTGGGTGCCATCCACTTGAGGAGCTTGCCGAGCGAGGCGACGTACTTGCCCTCGTTCTCGAGCGGTGGTGGGATCGGCATCGGCAGCGAACGCCGCTCCGTCATCCACAGCAGGGACTCCTCGCCGACCTCGCCCTCGAACGGCGCGTCGCGCCAGTCGCGCGGCATGAGCTCGCGGAAGGCGCGCGGATCGACGACGGCTCCGGAAAGAGCGTGACTGCCGATCTCCTTGCCCTTTTCGAGGATCGCCATCGACACCTCGAGCGGCTCGTCACTGTCCGCGTTGTGAGCCTCCAGGAGCTTGCCGAGATGGTAGGCGGCGGCCAGGCTGGCGGGCCCGGCGCCGACGAACAGAACATCGATGTCGAGCGTTTCGCGCTCGTGGTCTGGCATCAGCGTGCTCTCCGGGTCGATGGGCCGGGCGGCTGTCGGCGGTCGAGTCGGTGGCGAATGCTAGCATGCCTCGGGACTGCAGAGCACCTGCTAGACTAGGTCGCCTGCGATGGCGAAATCTCCTCCCACTGATGTCGATCGCCAGATCGAAGAGCTCCGCCGGATGCGCCGGCAGTGGGTGCACGTCGTCAACGCCGGCGATGTCGACCGCTACACCAAGATGCTCACCCGAGACGCCGTGTGGATCCCCCCGGGGCGTCCGGCACTGGAGGGCCGCAAAGCGATCCGTGCTTGGCTCGAGCCGCTGTTCGCGCAGTACCGTTACAAGTTCCAGCTCAAGGGCTCGCGCGTCCAGGTGGCGGGGGACTGGGCGGTCGAGCGCGGCATGTTCGACACCGAGCTGGAGCGCAAGGCGGGAGGGGATCCACAGCAGCACACCGGTACGTACATCGTCCTGTGGCGTCAGAGCGAAAGCGGTCGCTGGCGAATCGAGCGCTACATCGACGACTCCGGTCGCCTCTGACACCAGCCGACGAGACGGTTCCGGCGGCGCCTGCTCCCACGAGGTGACGGCCGCCGTCGCCGTTCCAGCCCACCGATGACCGAACGCGCGACCCTGATCGCGAGCCTCACCCGTGAAGCCGACGTCGACCGTCTCGAGGGACTGGTCGACGGCGCCGACCTGCTCGAGCTGCGCGCCGACCTGATCGGCGAGGTCGCCGCCGAGCGTCTGCGACAGAGCTTCGACGGGCGGCTCGTCTATACCTCGAGGAGTGCCGCCGAGGGGGGCGCCGCCGATCTCGAGCCGGCCGAGCGCAGGCGCCGACTGACCGCCGCAGCGCGTCGCTTCGACCTGGTCGATCTCGAAGCCGAGCGGGATCTCGAGCCCGAGCTGCTCGACGCCGTACCGGCCGAGAAGCGGATCGTCTCCTGGCACGGTCGTCTCGCCGAGGCGCCGGAGCTCGGCACCCGCCTCGACCGGATGTCGCGCGTCGGGGCCGCCCTCTACAAGCTGGTGCCCCGGGTCGATAGCACGGCGCAAGCGCTGTGGCCGCTCGAGCTGCTGGTGGAGACCGGTCGGCGCGACGTGGTGGCGTTCGCCTCGGGCGAGGCGGGCAGTTGGTCGCGCCTGCTGGCGCCACGGCTCGGCGCCCCCTGGATCTACGCCTCGGCCGGGGCGGTGCCGGCCGCCGAGGGGCAGATGTCGATCGCCACCCTCGAGCGCGACTACGGCCTGCCGGAGTTGTTGCCGGTACGCCGCCTCTTCGGGGTCGTCGGCCGTCCGGTGGCACACAGCCTGTCGCCCCGTCTCCACAACGGTCTCTACCGCCGTCTCGGTATCGAGGCGCTCTACCTTCCGTTTCATGTCGAGGAGTTTGGGCGTTTCTGGCTCGACCTGGTCGAGGGCGCCGATCTCGGACGCTTCGGGATGCCGCTGTCGGGACTCCGCGTGACGGCGCCCTACAAGGCGATCGCACTCGCCGTGGCCGGTGCGTCGAGCCCGTTGGCGGCCCGCATCATGGCGGCCAATACCCTGGTGCTCCGGCGCGGCGTCTGGGAGGCCGAGTCGACCGATCCGGAGGGTGTCGTGCGTCCGCTCGCCGCGAAGGGCGTCCGGCTCGACGGCATCGATGCAGCGGTGGTGGGCGTCGGCGGGGCCGGCGCGGCGGCAGCGGTGGGGCTCGAGCAGGCTGGCGCCCGCGTCTGTCTGGCCAACCGAACGGCCGAGAGGGCGCGGCAGACGGGAGCTCGACTCGGCATGGCGGCGATGGCCCTCGACGAGCTCGATCCCGGCCGCTTCGATCTCGTGGTCAACGCCACGCCGCTGGGCCGGACTCCCGGCGATCCGTTGCCGTTCGAGGTCGGTCGAATGACCTCCGGCGCCGCGGTGGTCGACATGGTCTATGTGGGAGGTGGCGAGACGCCCCTGGTCGAAGCCGCCAGGTCGAGCGGACTGGTGGTGGTCGACGGACGCGAGGTGCTGCTGCATCAGGCCTTCCCTCAGTTCGAGTCGATGACCGGACGGCAGGTGCCGGTCTCCGAGGCTCGAGCGCTCCTCGGGCTGGAGCCCACGGCATGAGCCGGGTGGCCGGCGAGCGGCTGACGTCGCGCGAGCACGTGCGGGAGTTTTTCTGCCGCGACCTGACTCCGCTCGCCATCTACGACCGTCTGAGCGAGGGCTCGAGCTACCGCTTCCTGTTCGAGAGCGTCACCGGGGGAGATCAGGTGTCGCGCTACAGTTTCGTCGGTGCCTCGCCCGCCGCGGTCTATCGCCTCTTCCGGGATCGGCTGGAGGTCGAAGCAGCCGACGGCCGACGACTGGTGATTCGCGAGCGACCGTTGGCGGCACTCGCGGAGGAGTTAGCGCGGATCCGGTCGCCTCGGCCGACGCTGCCGTTCGCCGGAGGATTCGTCGGCTACTTCGGCTACGACCTGGCGCGACTGTCGGAGCCGCTCGGTCCTCCTCCGGCCGACGACCCCTACGCTCTGCCGCTCGCCGAGCTGGGCCGCTACGACACCGTCGTCGTGTTCGATCACGCGCGGCAGCGCCTCGCTGCGGTTTCGAACGAAATCGACGGGCTGGTCTCGCCGGAGACCGCCCGACGCCGCCTCGACGAGTTGACCGTGTCGCTCCTCGAGGTGCGCGAGATCCGCGGCGCGGCGGAGGTCCCGGGAGACTCCGATCCGAGCGTACCGGAGATGGACGCGGTGGTGTCGGCGGACGACTACAGCGCCGCGGTCGAAAGTCTCAAGGAGCACATCCGGGCGGGGGACATCCTGCAGGCGGTCCTGGCGCGCCGCTGGACGGTCGAGGCCGATCTCGAGCCGGCGGCGCTCTATCGCGCCGTGCGGTTGATCAACCCGAGCCCGTACATGGTGCTGCTCGATTCGCCGGCGGTGGCTCTGATCGGCGCTTCGCCCGAGATGCTGGTCCGCAAGCAGGGAGCCCGCCTGGAGACCCGCCC
>JAWVZD010000107.1:0-6626 GCA_033722395.1 Thermoanaerobaculia bacterium
CGTCCTCGTAGACGCGGAAGTCCTCCTTCGACAGACCCTTGACCAGGCGGCCGTCTCGGCCGGTCACCGTGGTCAGCAGCTCGACCAGCTTGACGTCGACCTGCTCGAGGTACTGCGGCGAGTTGAGGAACCGCACGTCCTCTGCCCGGTTGCCGTTGTCGAGCGTCGCCACCACCGCCAGATAGGCGGTCTCGTCAGCGCCCGGCACCTCTACCGTCGCCTCCCAGGGCGGACGACTGGTGGTGGCGACGACCTCGTCGTTGATCCGGAACTCGACCTCTTCGACGCGCCGATTCTCCGGCACGACGATCTCCGCCCGCACATCGACCGCGCCGCTCACCGCGACACCGCGCTCGGGCGACAGGATGCGCACCCGGAGCGCCCCCTTGGGCTGGTTCAGGATGACCTCGTCGCGTGCCACCAGATCGCCGTCGGCGTCGAACCCTTCGGCGGTGACGATCTGCTCGGTCGGCTGCTCGGCCAGCTTCACCTCGGCGGTCCACGGCGGCCGGCGTCGCGTCAGCTGCTTCTTGCCGTCGACCGAAAAGACGACCGATTCGATCGCCCGCCCCGTGACCAGCGCCTCGGCGCGCCACACGGCCACCACGATGTCGGTCAACGGCGGAACGAGCACCAGACTGTCGGCGCCGGCGATCCGCTGACTGGCGAGGTCCTCGGCCATCGCCACGATCGCCTCCTCGGGCGGTGGCGGCGGGGTCAGCTTCTGGTGCTCGTCGGGCACCCGGAACCCACGCGAGACGAACGCCCGGCGACCGCCGATCTCGTCCTCGATACGGAGGCGGACGACGAACTCGCGGTTCGGCCGGAGCGGCTGATCGAGCGCCAGCACCAGGCGGCGGTCCTCCAGCGGCGGCAGCTTGAAGCGCGCCTTGAACTCGTCGAAGATCTCGCCGCCCTGCTCCAAGAGCGCGGTCACGTCGAGGCGCACCTCGCGCTTGGTCCCGTCGTCGAGCTCGATCGACTCGAGATCGACGCCGGGCGGAAGCGTGATGTAGAAGCTGGTGACGATGCGCTGCCCGTCGCGGTTCGGGAAGTAGATCGACACGGCCTCGACGGGAAGGTCCTCGGGCCGCTCCGGCAGCTCCGTCCGGGAGGCCTCGTAGGCCCAGTCGGCCAGATCTCGCGGCGGTTCGAGGAAAACCTTGAGGTCCTCGTTCGTCGGCCGGTTCTTCAGGTACCGGTTGAGCTGGCGGATCCCGGTCGCCTCCTCGACCCGACGCGTATCCGGGCAGAGGAAGCGATCCGGCTGGTCGCGGAACCCGGCCCCGCCGAGGGCGGCGAACTGCTCCATGTAGTACTCCATCTCGCGCGTGTAGAGCACCCGTTTCGACTCGATCGGGATCCACAGCCGGAACGGCCGGGTCGGCTCGGGGCGGTAGAGCACCAGCTCCCGCACGGCGTCGCTGCCGATCGGGTAGGTCCAGATCTCGATCGGCTTGAAGGTCACACCGCACTCGATCGGCTCGATCGAGCGGGGCGACCCGTTGAGGAAGAGGAGCTTCGCCCGCACGTCGCGCGGCGACAGGTACTCCTCGAAGGCGAGTTCGCGACGCCGGCGGATGCCCTCTTCGAGCTCGTTGAGCGGCGTCGACGGCAGCGGGTCGGTGCCGAGGAACTCCTCGATGAAGGCCTGGCGCGCGGCCGCATCGAGCCGGCGGAAGCGCTGCCGCTCGTCGTCCGAGAGCAGCCAGGCCGGTCCGTCCTGGAGGAACGCCCGATGCGGCTCCGGCCACAGGACCGGATCGTCGGCCGCACCGGCCGCCACAGCGCCCGATCGCTCGCCCTGCGGAGCGGGGGCGGCTACGCTGGTGAGGAGCGACAGACAGAACGCCAATAGAACGACGGAAACTCGCCTCGCGATCATCCTCTGTCTCGTACGCAATCGGAATGCCAATCCACGGCCAGCGGCGCGACGGAGCCCGGCGGCGCGGCCGCAGGGTGGATATCTCTCTCCGCTCTGCCTATCATTACGGCGCCTTGTCGACCTCGGACTCTGACCACCCGACGCCGCCCCCCATCGCCTCGCTCGAAGACGGCGACCGCGTCACCGGCTTCGCCCTGGTGACCAAGAAAGAGCTGCGCCAGGACAGGAACGGCAACGATTTTCTCGACCTGGAGCTGGCCGACGCCAGCGGCTCGATCAACGGCAAGGCCTGGTCGGACAGCCCGGCGCTCGAAGCGGAGTTCGAAGCCTACGACTTCGTCGCCTACAAGGGATCGGTGTCGGAGTTCAAGGGGCGGCTGCAGATGCGCGTCCAGGAGTGCCGCCGCGTTCGCGAGGCCGACCGCGCCTACGGCTTCGACGAGGCGGCCTTGATCCCGTCCACCAAAGAGGACCTCGACGACCTCTGGAGCCGCCTCGAGGCGACGCTCGGCGAGATCGACGACGAGGCGCTCGGTGCTCTCGTCGGCCTCGCCCTGGAGCGTCACGGCCCCAGTCTGCGCGAGCACCCGGCGGCGAAGACGATCCACCACGCCTACCGCGGCGGGCTGCTGGAGCATGTCGTGTCGATGCTCGAGCTGGGTGTCGCCGTCTGCCGGCACTACCCGGATCTCGACCGCGATCTCGTCCTGGCCGGCATCCTGTTCCACGATCTCGGCAAGCTGCGCGAGATCGGCGCCATGCCGGTGAACGAGTACACCGACGAGGGACGCCTGGTCGGCCACGTCGTCATCGGCCGCGACCTGGTGCTCGAGCTGGCGCGCGGGGTCGCCGACCTCTCGACCGAGCGGCGCCTGCAGCTCGAGCACATCGTCCTCTCGCATCAGGGCCGTCTGGAGTACGGCGCCGCCGTCCCCCCGCTCACCGCCGAGGCGCTGACGGTCCATTTCATCGACGACCTCGACTCGAAGCTCAACCAGTTCCGCACCATGGGCGGCTCGCCCGACGTACCGCAGTACCTGCGCGGGCTAGGGCGGTGGGTCTATCCGCTCGAGGCGGCGACCTTCCCGACAGCCGAGCGGCCGACCGGAGCCGGTGAACAACGCTCCGATACGTCGCCAGAGAAGGAGCCGGAGAAGGAGCCGGAGGACGACACCGACTCTCCACAGGGATCGCTCGATCTCTGACCCTCTCGCCGAGCGTCGTCGAAGCTGGAAACTGGCCGAAGGCCTCGCCTAATTGCGAGGCGCCCTAATTGGACACCCTGATTGGGGCCCTACTCGGCGATGACGTCTTCGTGGATGTAGCGCAGGATGTTCCTGACCGAGATGAAGCCGACCAGCTCGTCGTCCTCGACCACCGGCAGGTGCCGCAACCCCTGCTCGACCATGCGGTGGATGGCGAAGGCCGGCGGGTCCTCGGGGGTGAGCGTGAACGGGTCCGAGGTCATCACGTCGCCCAGCCGGACCTCGGCGGGGTCCGAGCCCTTTCCGATCACTCGCGTCAGCAGATCGCGCTCGGTGAAGATCCCCACCAGCTCCTCGCCGTCGGTGACCAGCGCACACCCGTGGCGGTAGCGGCGCATCCTCTTGACCGCCTCGGCGACGCTGTCGTCACGCTCCACCACCAGAGCCGGACCCATCGACAGGCCCTCGACCCGATCGGTCATCAACGCTCCCTCGAAGTCGTCCTGCGATTCGGGGATGTCGAGGCCGGCGAGATCCGCCCCGCAGGCGTCGCACAGGTCGGCGCCCGGAATGTTCTTCTCACCGCAGAAGGGACAGCGCATCAGCCGCCCTCCGGAGTCAGCATCTTCTGGTGCAGGTGCGGCGGCAGGTTCAAGACCGCCTCGGGGAAGTGGTCGGCGATGAAGCCGAGAACGTCCCGGCTGGCCAGCAGGCCGAGGTAGCGATCCTCGCCGTCGACCAGCGGCAGGTGCCGGTAGCCGCGCTCGGTCATCACCCGCACCGCGGCGGCGAGCCGCTCGCTGACCGCGATGGTCGTCGGGTCGGGTGTCATCAGCTCCTCGATCGGAGTGTCGGGGTCGAGATCCTCGAGCGCCGTGCGGTAGAGCACGTCGCGCTCGGTGAAGATGCCGACGATCCGCGTGTCCTCGAGCACCACGATCGCGCCGTGCGGACTCGCCTCGAGCAGTCGATAGATCTCCTCGAGCGAGGTGTCTCCGGCCACGGTGATCGCCGGCTCGAGCTTGACCTCCTCGATGCGTACTTCCTTGAGGACTTCTTCGATGGAGCGGGCCATGGAGCCCATTAGGCTAGCACACGGGTCGGCGGCTCAGAGCCGGGCAGCTCAGAGCCGGTAGAGCATCCAGTAGACGATCACTCCGGTGACCGACACATAGAGCCAGATCGGCAGCGTCCAGCGGGCGATGGCGCGGTGGCGGTCGAAGCGCTCACGGAGCGCCCGCACGAGGGTGATGGCGGCCAGGAACGGCACCGTAGCCGCGAGCACCGTGTGGCTGATCAGGACCGCGAAGTAGACGCGCCGCACGAGCCCGGTCCCCTGGAAGCGGACCGAGCCGACCTGGAAGTGGTAGACCAGATAGGAGATCAGGAAGAGGACGCCGAAGCCGAAGGCGGTGAGCATCGCCGCCCGGTGACCCGGAATGTCCCCGCGCCGAATGCGGAGATAACCGATCACCAGGCAGGTCGCTCCGAGAGCGTTGAGCGCCGCGTTGACGCTCGGGAGTACGGTCAGGTCCATGGCTCGGGTCGAGTCGATCGCGGCTCGGTCGAAGGCGGGTAACCGGAGACGGTGGCCGAAGGGCGGGCAGCCGATGGCGCGGCCGGACGGCAGGAACGACGAGAGCAGGGGCCCGCGCCCGAGGTGGTGTCAGTGCCCAGCGTGTCCGGCGTGCGACTCGTCCCCTGTCGCCTCGGAACCGCTCGCCTCGCCGCCGGCCTCCTCGCCACCCTCCTCGTCCCCCGAAGCCTCCTCGGCCGGCTCCGCCGCAGGCTTCGGCGCCGGCGCCTTCGACGCCAGCCAGGCTTCGAACTCCTCCTCGGTCTCGACGGTCAGGAAGCCGCGCATGCGGTAATGGCCCAGACCGCAGAGCTGCGCGCAGGCGATCTCCCAGCGCTCGTCGTCGCTGGTCATGACCGGGGTGAAGTGCACCGGGATCTCCATGCCCGGGATGGCGTCCTGCTTGACCCGCATGACCGGCAGGCCGAAGCTGTGGATGACGTCCTTGGACGACAGCCGTACGGTGACCGGCCGGTCGACGGGCAGGTGGAGCTGGTTGATGGTCACGATGTCGTCGGCACCCATCGGATCGCTGCGGTCGAGCCCCACGGGGTTGGTGGTGTCGACGAGTTCCGGCTTGGTCGTTCCGAACACCCCGTCGCCGCCCGGATAGTGGACGTTCCAGGCGAACTGCTCCGCCACAACCCGCACGACGAGCGGATCCTCGGCGGGCTCGTGCGGCTCGACCCACGCCGCCCAGGCGGGAAAGGCGAAGCCGACCAGCAGGATCACCTCGAACACCGCGATACCGACCTCGACGTACATCGAGAAGTGGCTCTTCGTCCCCTCGTAGTCGGCGCGCGGGTTCCGCTTGGCGCTGAACTTGAACAGCACCAGGACGAAGTAGATCGACCAGCCGACGAACAGGACGGCCATCAGCCAGTGCACGATGGCGTTCATCGAGTCGAGGTTGGCGCCGTGCGCCGAGGCGTCGACGGGCATGTACTTGGCCAGGAACTCTTGCATCAGCGGGCTCCTCCGCGAATCAGTCGGAAGCGGTCCTTGCGCTCGCGCAGCCGGCGAGCACGGATGAAGAAGCGGGCGAACAGGGCGACGAAACCGACCTGGACGAAGGCGACGATGCCCAGCAGGGTCAGGATGGCGCCGTTCATCCCCTCGGTCAGCGCCGAGTCCGAGGCGCCGAAGCAGGTGGCGCAGGCGCTCGCCGGCGCCGCCGCGGCGAGCGCCAGCACGACGATTGCCGCCAGGACGGTCCAGAGCTTCACGGCTCGATCTCCCGCATCTTCTGGAGGAACTTCACGCCGTAGACCAGCAGCGCGGCACCGGTGAGGAAGAACACCACGCCGAACGCCAGGCCGCCGCGCGAGCCCTGGGAGAGATAGCTCTCCACACCCCACGCGCCGAGACCGGCCGACAGCACGATCGACAGCGCGATGAAGAGGATGTGGAAGGCCTTGAGCGACATCGGATCGGGGGCTCAGATCCCGGTGGTGTCGGCGACCGTGCCAACCGGAAGGAACATCAGTGCGATGAAGAAGACGACGGTGAGGCCGAGGATCCAGTAGATCGCCTTGCGCTCGTCGATCAGATGCATGAAGAACAGCGCCACCAGCGAGCCCTTCGCAGAGGCGATCACCAGGGCGACCAGGATGGTCATCGATGTCGGCAGGTGCAGATAGCTCGCGGCCACCGTCAGCACGGTCAAAGCGGCCAGCGCCGCGAAGACCACCATGTAGGTCCGTACCGACTTCTTGATCTCGTCTGCCGTATGTCCACCCATGACTCTCGTCTCCCTTGCTTGCTTCGCGCAGCCTACAGCAGGTACAGCACCGGAAAGAGGAAGATCCAGACCAGATCGACGAAGTGCCAGTAGAGGCCGGCGATCTCGACCCGGTTGGTGAAGCGCTCCGGAGCCGTCTGCCACATCTTCGCGCCGGGTCCCCACAGGTAGCCGTTGACCACCATGCCGCCGATGACGTGCAGCATGTGGAGGCCGGTC
>JAWVZD010000108.1:0-6604 GCA_033722395.1 Thermoanaerobaculia bacterium
GAGCCGCCCGAGGGCGAGCAGGTGGTGCTGTTCGATCGGGACGGCCGGGAGGCCGAGCCGATCGCTCGACGCCTGCAGGCGGCCGGTTACGACAACGTCAAGATGCTCTTCGGGGGGCTCGAGCTCTACGAGTTCTCGCTCGATCCCGAGGTGGTCGGGGAGCGCACCTATCTCGACGATCTGGAGTGACCGCCGCGGCGCCCGGTGCGGCCGCCGTCAGCGACCGGAGATGGCGCCGTCCTCGCCGACCTCCCACAGGTCGCCCGAGTAGATGAGATCCTCCAGCGTACCCTCGCCACGGCTCTCGCGGGCGCTCTCCAGCTGAGCGACCACCTCGCGATCGTAGGTCGGCGTCTCGACCGCCCGGAAGACGCCGATCGGGGTCGGAAACTCCGGCGGCTCCATCTGGGCCAGCAGGAAGGCGAGCGCCGGATTCGGCCGGCTCTCGTCCCACACCAGGCAGTCGTCCGGGCCGAGCGAGCCGTCGAGCTCGACGACCTCGAGATCGGCGCCTCGCTGCCGGATGCCTCGCTCCCTCTCCTTGCCGAAGACCAGCGGCTTGCCCTGCTCGATGTAGAGCGTCTGCTCGTCGCGCGCCCCCTTGTCGGTCATGTAGGCGAAGGCGCGGTCGTTGAAGATGTTGCAGTTCTGGTAGATCTCGATGAAGGCCGTCCCCTGGTGGTCGGCCGCGCGCTGCAGGGTCTCCTTGAGGTGCCCCATGAAGATGTCGACCGTGCGGGCGACGAAGGTCGCTCCGGCGCCGATGGCGAGCGACAGCGGATGGAACGGGTTGTCGATCGACCCGAACGGCGTCGACTTGGTCTTCTTGCCGACCTCGCTGGTGGGCGAGTACTGCCCCTTGGTGAGGCCGTAGATCCGGTTGTTGAACATCAACACCTTGACGCCGACGTTGCGCCGCAGCAGATGGATGAAGTGATTGCCGCCGATCGACATGGCGTCGCCGTCGCCGGTGGCGATCCAAACCTGCAGGTCGGGGCGGGTCACCTTGAGCCCGGTGGCGATCGCCGGGGCGCGACCGTGGATCGAGTGAAAGCCGTAGGTGTCGACGTAGTAGGGGAAGCGGCTCGAGCAGCCGATCCCCGAGACGACGACGAACTTCTCTTTCGGCAGCCCGAGCTCCGGCAGCACCGACTGTACCGCCGACAGGATGGCGTAGTCTCCGCAACCGGGACACCAGCGGACCTCCTGATCGGACTGGAAGTCCTTGCGCGTCATCGTGGCCTCTTCAGTTGACATCGTCGGACTCCCCCAGAATCTCCTTGACCTTGTTGTAGATCTCGCTACGGAAGAACGGCCGTCCCTGCACCTTGCTGAGCGGCACGACGTCCTTCAGGTACCGGGCCCTCAGGAGCAGAGCGAGCTGGCCCATGTTCATCTCCGGCACCAGCACCCGGTCGAACCGCTCGAGGATCTCGCCCAGGTTGAGCGGGAATGGGTTCAGGTGACGAAGATGGGCGCGGGCCACCGGCAGGCCTTCGTCGACCAGGTTGTTGACCGCGCCGGTGATGGCGCCCTTGCTGCTGCCCCAACCGAGGACCAGCACCTCGCCGTCCGGATCGCCCTCGACCTCGAGGGGCGGGATCGTCTCGGCCACCCGGGCCACCTTGGTGGCCCGCAGATTGGTCATCAGCTGATGGTTGGCCGCGTCGTAGGAGACGTTGCCGCTCTCGTGCTCCTTTTCGAGCCCACCGATGCGGTGCTCGAGCCCCGGCGTGCCGGGGACGGCCCACGGACGCGCCAGCGTCTTCTCGTCGCGCAGATAGGGCTGGAAGCCCTCCGTCTCGGTGTGATACTCGATCCTCAGGTCGGGCAGATCCTCGATCTTCGGCAGCCGCCACGGCTCCGAGCCGTTGGCGATGTAGCCGTCCGACATGAAGATCACCGGCACCATGTACTGGACGGCGATGCGACAGGCCTCGACCACCGCCTCGAAGCAGTCGCCCGGGGAGGCGGCGGCGACGATCGGCACCGGCGACTCGCCGTTGCGACCGAAGAGCGCCTGCAGCAAGTCGGACTGCTCGGTCGAGGTCGGCATGCCGGTCGACGGGCCGGCCCGCTGCACGTCGACCACCACTAGCGGCAGCTCGACCATCACCGCCAGGTTGATCGCCTCCGCCTTCAGAGCCAGACCCGGACCGCTGGTCGTCGTCACCCCCAGGGCGCCACCGAACGAGGCACCGATGGCGGCGCAGACGGCGGCGATCTCGTCCTCCGCCTGGAACGTGGTCACGCCGTAGTGCTTGTAGGCCGAGAGCTGGTGCAGGATGTCGCTGGCCGGGGTGATCGGTTACGACCACAGGAAGAGCGGCAGACCGGAGCGACGGCAGGCCGCCACCAACCCCAGCCCGAGGGCGTAGTTGCCCATCACGTTGCGGTAGGTACCGGGCTCGAGCTTCGCCGGCTCGATCTCGTACTTGGTCTTGAACAGCTCGGTGATGTCGCAGAAGTTCCAGCCCGCGCGGAGCACCTTCTCGTTGGCCTCGGCGATCTCGGGCCGGGCCTTGAACTTCTTCTCCAGCCAGGCGATCGACTGATCCAGCGAGCGGTTGAACAGCCAGTAGATCATCCCCAGGGCGAAGAAGTTCTTGCAGCGGTCCTGCGTCTTGGTATCGAGACCGCTGTCCTCGAGCGCGCGGCGGGTGAGCGTCGTCAGCTGCACCGGGTGGACCCGGTAGCCCTCCAGTGAACCGTCCTCCAACGGGTTCTCGTCGTATCCGGCCCGTTTCAGGTTGCGGTCGCTGAACTCGTCGGTGTTGACGATCAGGATGCCGTCCTGCTTGAGGTCGCCGAGCGTCTTCTTGAGCGCCGCCGGGTTCATCGCCACCAGCACGTCGGGCTCGTCGCCGGGCGTGTGGATGTCGAAATCGGCGATCCGCACCTGGAAGGCCGACACCCCGGCCAGGGTTCCGGCGGGAGCGCGGATCTCGGCCGGGAACTCCGGCAGGGTCGCCAGGTCGTTGCCGGCGATCGCCGAGGTACGGGTGAACTGGTTACCCGTCAGCTGCATGCCGTCGCCGGAGTCTCCGGCGAACCGGATGACGACGTCGTCCAGCTTCTCGGAGGTGCGCTCGATCGGTGTCGGTGGCTTGTCGAGGTCAGTGCTCATACGACTCTTTCGTCGTGACGCTGTCGTTCGTGGATGAGAACCTTCGGACGGGGGCGGCTATTCCGCGCGCCACTGTAGCAAAGGGCCGCACCCGAGTCACCGCGCCGCAGGCGCGTCGGAGACCGCCGCCTCGGCGGCGTCACCCTTGCGGGCGGCCTCGACCAGGTCGAACGCCTCGCGACGCATCCGGGCCCGCTCCTCCTCTTCCTCCGGGTAGTACGGCCGGTAGCCGAGCTGCGAGGAGTCGAAGGTGTACGGTCGCATCAGGTCGTTCTTGCCGACGATCGACTGATCGCGCTCGAAATAGGCCATGTCGTAGTTGTTCGACATGATGATGGCGTCTTCCGGACAGGCGTCGACGCAGTAGCCGCAGAAGACGCAACGCAGCATGCTGATCTCGTAGACCACCGGGTACTTCTCGATGTTGACGTCCGGGTGCTCGCCGGCCTCGATGTGGATGCAGTCGGCCGGACAGGCCTCGGCACAGAGATAGCAGGCGACGCAGCGGATCGAGCCGTCGGGTCGGCTGGTCAGGATGTGGTGGCCGCGGAAGCGGTGGCCGTAGGAGCGGCGCTCCTCGGGGTACTGGATGGTGTAGGAGTTGCCACGGCCGAGGAGATTGCGCACGAAGTGCCGCAGGGTCACGAAGAGGCCCGGCACGAGCGTCAGATAGAGGCGCTCGGCCCAGCTCATCCGCCGCGGCTCGACGGTCGACGGATGCTCCGACTGCAGCACCGGGCGCTCGCTCATCGCTCCAGCTCCCCGGCGATCACGTTCAACCCCCCGAGCGACACCACCGCGTCGGAGATCGAGCCTCCCTCGATCAGGCGCGGGAAGGTCGAGAAGATCGGGAAGCAGGGCGGGCGCACCTTGACGCGGTACGGCTTGCCGCCGCCCTGGCTGACGATGTAGAAGCCGAGCTCGCCGTTGCCGCCCTCGACCATCGAGTAGCGCTCGCCCGGGGGGACCTGGATGCCGTCCATGATCAGCTTGAAGTGATAGATCATCGACTCCATCTGGTTGTAGCAGGCCTCCTTCGGAGGAAGCGCCACGTGCGGGTCGTCGACGATGTGAGGGCCCTCCGGCATGCCGCGATCGAGCAGCTGTCGGATGATGGCGAGCGACTGCCGCATCTCGGCCATCCGCACCCGGTAGCGGTCGTAGATGTCGCCGCCGTTGAAGACCGGCACCTCCCAGTCGACGGTGTCGTAAAGATCGTACGGGTGCGCCTTGCGCACGTCGTAGCCGACTCCGGAGGCGCGCAGGCACGGTCCGGTCCATCCCCAGTTGACCGCCTCCTCGCCGGTGATCACCGATACGCCGACCGAGCGGTCGAGCCAGATACGGTTGCGGTCGACCAGGCGCTCGACGTCGTCCAGGAAGGGCGGGATGATCTCGAGCAGGCGGCGCGAGCGCGCCTCGAAATCCGGCGGCAGGTCGGCCGCCAGACCGCCGATGCGGCAGTAGGCGACGGTCAGACGGGCTCCCGAGCAGGCCTCGAGCAGGCCGTAGATCTCCTCGCGCGGCTGGAACAAGTACCAGAAGTTGGTCAGCGCCCCGCAGTCGACCAGGGTCGAGCCGTTGCAGACGCAGTGGTCCATGATGCGCGAGAACTCCGACAGGATGGTGCGCGCCCAGACCGCCCTCGGCGGCACCTCGACGTCGAGCATCTGCTCGACGGTGCGGCAGTAGGCGACGTTGTTGATGAACGAGGAGCAGTAGTTCAACCGGTCGGTGTAGGGGATCACCTGCTGCCAGGTGTGGGTCTCCGACATCTTCTCGAAGCAGCGGTGGAGATAGCCGATCTCGACGTCGCTCTCGACGATGCGCTCGCCGTCCAAGACCGCCATGATGCGGAACGTGCCGTGGGTCGCCGGATGCGACGGCCCGATGTTGATCGTCATGCGCTCGAACAGATCGTCGTCGTCGCCGTCGCCGTTCTCGGACTCCTCGAACTGGGGCCGGTAGATCTCCTCCTCGGTCAGGATCCAGCGCCGCGCCGGATCGTAGTCCTTGCGCAGCGCGTGGCCGCGAAAGCCTTCGTGGGTCAGGATGCGGCGCAGGTTCGGGTGCCCGTCGAAGGTGAGCCCGAACATGTCGTACGCCTCGCGCTCGAACCAGTCGGCCGCCTTCCAGACCGGCACGAGCGACGGCAGAACGGCGTCCTCCTCCGCCACCGGCACCTTGAGGCGCAGGCGCTCACCGCGCGGGATCGAGTAGAGGTGGTAGACCGCCTCGAAGCGCTCGTCGCGCTCCGGGTAGTCGACACCGGCGAGATCGAGCAGCAGATCGAAGCGGGTCTCCCCGTCGTCTCGCAGGTCGATAGCGAGATCGGCGAGGACGTCGCGCGATACGCGCCAGGTCGGCTGGTCGTCCGGGGCGTCGGGGCCCTCTTCGACCACGACGCTCCCCTCGGGGTACTTCTCAAGCAGAGACGGCTGCGCCACGGTCGGCACGGACCTCGCTCTCCTTCGATTTGGCTCTGAGGGCGGCGCGGTCCCGCTCCACCTTCTCCTTGAGCTGCAGGATGCCGTAGATCAGGCCCTCCGGAGTCGGCGGACAGCCCGGCACGTAGACGTCGACCGGAATGATCTCGTCGATGCCCTGCATGACGTGGTAGGCGCGGTAGAAGCCGCCCGAGCAGGCGCAGGCGCCCATCGACACGACCCACTTCGGATCCGGCATCTGATCGTAGATCCGCTTCAGCACCGGCCCCATCTTGTCGGTGATCGTGCCGGCGACGATCAACACGTCGCTCTGGCGCGGCGAGAAGCGCACCACCTCGTAGCCGAACCGCGACACGTCGTAGTGGCTCGACACCATGCTCATGAACTCGATGGCACAGCAGGCGGTGCCGAACGGCAGCGGCCAGAACGAGTTGTTCTGCGCCCACTCCTCGAGCTTGTCGAACGGAGCTGTTACCCAGGATTCACCGATCATGGCGACAGGTCGGCCCTTGGCGAACAGCGAGCTTTCGTGGTCGCCCAGGCCGAGGTCAGTCTAGCGCATGTTCGCAGGTGGCACAAGCTCGCCCCCGGCCGCTGCCAGCGGGGTTCGAGGACCCGGCCGAGCGCTTTACGGGCCCCCGAGCGGGCCTTCCGACGAGCCCCTCTCCTGGTACTCTATCCCGCATGGAGATCCGCCTCACCCCCGCCGCTCGCGACGCGGTGCGGAGCGAGATCGGCCCCGACCAGGTCGTTCGCATCGCCTTCGCCGGCGGATGCGGCGCGCTGGGGTTCAGCCTGTCGACGCCGCGGCGCGGCAACGCCGACGATCTAGCCGTCGAAGCGGCCGGCGTGACCCTCTATCTCGACCGGCAGGCGGTCGCCGAGCTCGACGGGGCGACGCTCGACTACCACCCGGACGAGGGGTTCGTCCTCGACCACCCGGCCTGGGGTGTGAGCTGTTAGGCGTGGGCAGCGGGCGGGGCGACTCCGGCGCTGCCCGGCAGGCCGAGCGAGACACGACCTGCGGCGC
>JAWVZD010000109.1:0-6561 GCA_033722395.1 Thermoanaerobaculia bacterium
ATCAGCACGGTGACAACCGGCTGCTGCCCGCCTTCGAGAACGCTCTCGAAGGCCTCGCCCCGGGTGACGAGAAAGAGATCACGCTGCCAGCCGAAGAGGCGTATGGGCCGGTCAACCCCGAGGCGTTCACCAAGGTGCCGACCGACGCCGTTCCCGAGGACCTGCGCGAGGTCGACATGATGCTCATGGCGCAGGACGGCGAAGGCAACCAGCAGCCGGTCCGAGTCCACGAGGTGGAGGACGAGCACGTCGTCCTCGACTGGAATCACCCCTTGGCCGGGCAGACGCTGCACTTCAAGCTCCGCGTCCTCGAAGTCGACGAGGGCAACGGTAGCGGCGACGACGCCTGACGGCCGGCCGCCCCGTCACCGAGCACAAAAAAAGGGCGGAGCCCGACAGGCTCCGCCCTTCTCGTCGATCGAAGTCGACCGTCAGCTCGTCGGCTGCCAGCGCTTCTCCTCGAACTGCTCGTCGAGCGGTGTCGCCGCCAGATGGTTGGTGTAGTTACTCAGGGTCTTCATCGCCACGATGGCGTAGACCTCGAGGATCTGCTTCTTCTTGTACCCGGCGTCGAGAAACTCGCTCACCGCGTCGTCGGAGAGCCAACCGCGCTCCTTGACGGCAGCCTTGGTGAAGCGGCGCAGCGCCTCGAGCTTCGGATCGTCGAGCGAGCGGTTCTTCCGGATGGCCTCGATCGAGGTCTCGGAAAGTCCCTTCTGCTCGCCGACCGTCGAGTGGGCCGCGACGCAGTAGTGGCACTCGTTCTGCCGGCTGACCGTGAGCATCACGAGCTGCTGCTCGGCGGGGCTCAGGGTGCCGTGCTCGGCGAGTGCGTCACCGATGCCGACGTACGACTCGAGCGCCACCGGGTTGTTGGCGAACACCCGATAGAGATTCGGCACGAAGCCGAAGTTCTTCTTGGCGCGCTCGAGATGTGGGCGCGAGCCCTCCGGCGCGCCGTCGATCGTCTTCAGATCGAACTTGCGTGTGGTTGCTTTCTCTCTGACTTTCGTAGTTGTCGGTGTCATATCTGATCCTTTCGATAAGAAAGTTGAGTTCGTTGTGAGGCTTCGGTCGATGCATCCCTCGGAATTGCGACTGTGATCGCGGCGGGATGCACCGCTGGTCAAATTTCAGGAGGCGACGGCCCGCGGGGCGCTGTCGAGGCTCTCGATCCAATCGACCAGAGCCCGACTGCGCTCTTCGAGATAGCGCGGGTCGCGAAACGCCTGGGTGATGAGGCTGGCCCCCTGGAGCCCCGCCAGGAGCTCGCGGGCTCGCGACGCCGCGCGGCGACCGAGCCCCATGTCGCGGAACTGCAGGGTGAACCAGTCGATCTGGATCTCGAAGAGGCGCTTCGCCTTCTCCGAAAGGATGCCGTCGCCCTTCTCGAGCTCCAGCACCAACGAGCCGTAAGGACAGCCCAAAGTGGACGTCGACTCGCCCGACTCGACCAGGCTCTCGACGAACGCGGCCAGCCGTCGCTGCGGTGTCGCCTCGCTGGACGCCGAGCGG
This sequence comes from Thermoanaerobaculia bacterium, assembly GCA_033722395.1. Classification (GTDB taxonomy): domain Bacteria; phylum Acidobacteriota; class Thermoanaerobaculia; order Multivoradales; family JAHEKO01; genus JAWVZD01. The sequence continues at coordinate 1,516 of JAWVZD010000109.1, forward strand.
ATCAGTGTCTCGATCTCCTCGGCTCGCGAATCGAGCACCGCTTCGCCGAGCGACTCCTTCGTCTTGAAGTAGTAGTAGACGTTGCCGACGGGAATGTCGGCGCGCTCGGCGACGCGGGCCAGGGTGACACCGGAGTATCCATGGCGGTAGATCTCCTCCATGGCGGCATCGACCAGACGCTCTCGCTTGTCGGACCTCCTCGGCATGTTCTTAGTTATACAACTAACTAAGAAAAATGTCAAGCCCTCCCCGTCGTGTGGCGCGGTCTTCGGCCTCGGAACGGAAAAAGGACGGGGGTGAAGCTTGCCTCACCGCACCTCCAGCTGGCGGCGAAGACCCGGAGCCACCCCCGCCCAGGACTCGCTGACGAATCGAACTGGAGGGATCTTACCGCAGTCGCCACGCCGGCCGGCCGTCGGTATACAATCGACATCCTTCGCCGCCCAGGACGAGCGAACGTCCGCGACCCCCGAAGGCTCGAAAGATGATCGGCCGAACACTCTCCCACTACCGGATCCTCGAGAAGCTCGGCGAGGGCGGCATGGGGGCCGTCTACGCCGCCGAGGACTCCAGCCTGGGGCGCAAGGTGGCGCTCAAGATCCTGCCGCAGGAGATGGCCGAGGATCCGGATCGCCTGAAGCGCTTCGAGCGCGAGGCCAAGACGGTCGCCGCCCTGAACCACCCCAACATCGTCACCATCCACTCGGTCGAAGTCTCCGACGGCACCCGCTTCCTCACCATGGAGCTGGTCGACGGCGAGAGCCTCGAGACGCTGATCCCCTCCGGCGGCATGGCCCTGGAGCGCTTCTTCGCCCTCGCCGTGCCGCTCGCCGATGCTCTCGACGCGGCGCACGCGCGCGGCATCACCCACCGGGACCTCAAGCCCGCCAACGTGATGCTGACCGCGGAGGGGCGGGTCAAGGTGCTCGACTTCGGGCTCGCCAAGCTGGCGCAGGGTGCCGACGACGGCGAGGAGACGCAGATCCGCACTCAGACGCTGACCCAGGAGGGGACCATCCTGGGCACCGTGCCGTACATGTCGCCCGAGCAGGTGCAAGCCCTGCCGACCGACCACCGCACCGACATCTTCTCGCTCGGAGTGATGCTCTACGAGATGGCGACCGGCCGGCGGCCGTTCTCGGGCGACACCCAGGCAGCGCTCATCTCGTCGATACTGAAGGACGTGCCGCAACCGGCCAACGAGGTCAAGGCAGAGCTGCCGAACCATCTCGGCCGCGTCATCCGGCGCTGCCTCGAGAAGGACCCGGGACGCCGCTACCAGACGGCGAGAGATCTCAAGAACGAGCTCGAGGAGCTGGAGCGCGAGGCCGGCACGGAGGAGGAAGAGGCCGTCCCCTCGATGGCGGTGCTGCCGTTCGCCGACTTCAGTCCCGAGAAGGACCAGGACTACTTCTGCGAGGGGATCGCCGAGGAGATCATCAGCCTGCTGGTCAAGGTCGAGGGGCTCAGAGTCGTCTCCCGCACCTCGGCCTTCCAGATCAAGGACTCCTCCACCGACATTCGCGAGATCGGCCAGAAGCTGGGGGTCGACAGCGTCCTCGGAGGGAGCGTCCGCAAGGCCGGCAACCGACTGCGCATCACCGCCCAGCTGATCGACGTCGAACAGGGACACCACGTCTGGGCGGAACGCTACGACCGCACGCTCGAGGACGTCTTCGCCATCCAGGACGAGATCGCCGCCGCGATCGTCGACGCGCTGCAGGTCGAGCTCTCGCCGCGCGCCAAAGCCGACCTCCAGAAGCAGCAGCCGGAGACCGATGTCCAGGCCTACGACTACTACCTCAGGGGTCGCAAGGCGTTCTGGGAGTTCCGCAAGGAGGGCTTCGAACAGGCGCGGCAGATGTTCGCCCGCGCGCTCCTGATCGACCCCGGCTACGCCCGCGCCTATGCCGGCGCCGCCGACTGCTGCTCGTTCCTCTACATGTACTTCGAGTCGACGGAGGACAATCTGCGCGAGGCGATGGCGGCGAGCCGCCGTGCCGTCGAGATCAACCCCGAGTCGGCCTCGGCCCACGCCTCGCGGGGACTCGCCGTGTCGCTCGGGCGCGACTACGAGGAAGCATCGCGCGAGTTCGAGACCGCCATCCGCCTCGACCCGAAGCTCTACGAGGCCTACTATTTCTACGCCCGCGCGCTCCTGGGCGAGGGCAAGCTCGAGCAGGCGGCCGAGTACTTCGCCAAGGCGAGCGAGGTCAACCCGGACGACTTTCAGGCGCTCGCCTTCGTCGGCCTGATGTACGCCGGACTCGGTCGGGAAGACGACGCAAAGGCGGCGTTCGAGCGCACTGTCGAGAAGATCGACAAGCACCTCGAGCTCCACCCGAACGACAGCCGGGCGCTCGATCTCGGAGCGGCGGCGCATGCTCGACTGGGCAACGACAAGAAGGCCGAGATATGGGCTTCGAAGGCGACGGTCATCGACCCGAACAACCCGGCCGTGCTCTACAACGTCGCCTGCACCTACGCACTCCTGGGCAAGGTCGAGGAGGGGGTCGATTGCCTCGAGCAGTCGATCGACAGCGGCATGGCACAGGTCGAGTGGATCGAGCACGATCCGGATCTCGACCCACTGCGCGACAACGACCGCTTCCAGGATCTGCTGACCCGCGTCAAGGCGCGCCACGCCGGCTGAGGACGGACCACGATGATCGGCCGGACGCTCTCGCACTACACCATCCTCGAGAAGATCGGCGAGGGCGGCATGGGCGCCGTCTACGTCGCCGAGGACTCGACTCTGGGGCGGAAGGTGGCGCTCAAGGTGCTGCCGCAGGAGATGGCCGAGGATCCCGAGCGCCTGAAGCGCTTCGAGCGCGAGGCGAAGACGGTGGCGGCGCTCAACCACCCGAATATCGTCACCATCTATTCGGTCGAGGAGGCGGACGGGGCCCGTTTCATCACCATGGAGCTGGTGGAGGGCGACGGGCTCGACCAGAAGATCCCGCGCAGCGGCTTCGCCATCGACGAGTTCTTCGCTCTGGCGGTGCCATTGGCCGACGCGCTGTCGGCGGCGCATCTCAGGGGCATCATCCACCGCGACCTGAAGCCCGCCAACGTCATGGTCACCGACGACGGGCGGGTCAAGATCCTCGACTTCGGGCTCGCCAAGCTGGCGGTGACCGAGGGCGACGAGGGCGCGACCGAGATCCGCACCCAGTCGCTGACCCAGGAGGGAACCGTCCTCGGCACCGTGCCCTACATGTCTCCGGAGCAGGTGCAGGGCCGGATGACCGACCACCGCACCGATATCTTCTCGCTCGGCGTGATCCTCTACGAGATGGCGACCGGGCGGCGACCGTTCGCGGGCGACACCCAGGCCGATCTGATCTCGTCGATCCTGCGCGACACGCCGCGGCCCGTGACCGAGGTCAACGTCAACCTGCCGAACCACCTCGGCCGGGTCGTGAAGCGCTGCCTCGAGAAGGACCCGACGCGCCGCTACCAGACGGCGCTCGACCTGAGGAACGAGCTCGAGGAGCTCGAGCACGAGAGCGGCAACACGGAGGAGGAGGTCGTTCCCTCGGTGGCCGTCCTGCCGTTCGCCGACTTCAGCCCGGAGAAGGATCAGGACTACTTCTGCCAGGGGATCGCCGAGGACATCATCAACCTGCTGGTCAAGGTCGAGGGGCTGCGGGTGGCGTCGCGCACCTCCGCCTTCCAGATCAAGGACTCGGTGACCGACATCCGCGAGATCGGCGAGAAGCTCGCCGTCGACACGGTGCTCGGGGGCAGCGTGAGGAAGGCCGGCGACCGTCTGCGGGTGACGGCGCAGCTCATCAACGTCGAGGACGGCTACCACATCTGGTCCGAGCGCTACGACCGGACGCTCGAGGACGTCTTCGCCATCCAGGACGAGATCGCCGAGGCGATCGTCGAGGCGTTGAAGGTCGAGCTCACCCCGGAGGCAAAAGCCGGGCTGCAGAAGAAGAAGACCGAGACCGACGTCCAGGCCTACGACTACTACCTTCGGGGTCGCAAGGCCTTCTGGGAGTGGCGCCAGCAGGGCTTCGACAAGGCGCGCCAGATGTTCGCCCGCGCCCTGGTCATCGACCCGACCTACGCCCGCGCCTACGCCGGCGTGGCCGACTGCTGCTCGCTCCTCTACATGTACTTCGAGTCGAGCGACGAGAACCTGCGCGAGGCCGACGCGGCGAGCCGCCGGGCGGTCGAGATCGACCCGGAGTCGGCCGAGGCCCACGTCTCGCGCGGCCTGGCGCTGACGCTGTCGTCGAAGTACGAAGAAGCGGAGCGCGAGTTCGAGACCGCCATCCGCCTCGATCCGAAGCTCTTCGAGGCCTACTACTTCTACGCCAGGGCGCTGTTCTCGGCCGGCAAGAACGACCGGGCGATCGAGAACTTCGCCAAGGCCAAGGATCTCAATGCCGAGGACTATCAGTCGACCAACTTCCTCGCCATGGTGCAGGCCGCTCAAGGGCTCGAAGCCGAAGCGGAGGCGACCTTTCGGGAGACGATCGCCAGGGTCGAAAAGCACCTCGAGCTTCACCCGAAGGATCACCGCGCTTACGAGCTCGGTGCCGGTGCCCACGCGCAGCTGGGCGACGTCGAGACGGCTCGCGTCTGGGCCGGCAAGGCGACCACCCTCGACCCGGGCAACCCCTCGGTCTGGTACAACGCCGCCTGCACCTACTCGATCATCGGTGACACGGAGAAGGCGATCGATGCGCTCGAGAACTCGATCGAGAGCGGCATGGCCCATGTCGACTGGATCGAGAAGGACCCGGACCTCGAGCCCCTGCGCACCCACGACCGCTTCCAGGAGCTGCTCGAGCGGGCGAAGAGGAAGTAGGCGACTGGCGGCAGGGGGCGAATCTCGCGGGGCGTCGCATCGTCGGAGGGGCGGCGCAGTATAGCAACGGCCCTCGCCGCCGCGTCCGCCCCCAGACCGGTCGCGCCGACCGACCCGCCGGTCCTCGACGGCGGCGATGCGTCGACGCCCCGGCGGCCCTCTACCCGGCTATACTTGGCGCTCGGTTCGGACCGACAATCGGCATGAACACCGCGCTCGCC
>JAWVZD010000110.1:0-6509 GCA_033722395.1 Thermoanaerobaculia bacterium
CACCAGCGACGGCGGGTGGAGGTACATCATGTGGCCGGCCTAGTAGTAGCCGATCTCGATTTTGTCGCGTTGCTCCCGCAAGAGATCCATGTGGGCGATGTCGTACTCGGTGGTGGCGAAGGTGGTGGCGAGGTCGTAGTAGCCCTGCTGGACCAGGACCTTCATGTGCGGGTTCAGGCCCATCGCCCGGGCCAGGTCCTGCGCCGTGTTGGCGAACGGCAGCTCGGTGTCGCCCCAGGGCAGCGGCATCGGCGGGCTGTGGGACTGGTCCCATTTGGACCACAGATCGGCAGAGACGCGGTACTCGAGGTCGCGCCCGAACTCGAGCTCGTCGTGGTAGTAGTCGAAGAAGGTGGCGGTGAAGGCCGGCGCGACGGCGGCGTCGAACGGGTCGTAGGTCATCGACTCGCCCAGCAGATTGAAGCTCCGCCCGGCGAAGCGCGAATCGATGCGCCCGACGGTCGTCGCGCGGTCGCGGAGAAGCTCCTTGACGAACTGCAGATGACTGATGCGCAGGTTCGCCCGCTCCCAGTAGGTCTCGCTCACGCCGGTGTAGCGGGCGAGCCGGGCGACGACGGCGGCGCGCTCCTCGGCGCCGAGTTCGGCGCCCTTCAGGAGCGCCGGGGCGTACTCGTCGTAGGCGAAGGCGCGCACCTCGTCGAGAAAGGCCTCGAGATCGTGCGGGCGCTCCTCGAGGACGTCGTGATACCAGGCGGTTGCCGCCATCGTCGGCATGAAGAGGACGTGCGGCAGGTCGATGCCGATGCCGTCCGATCCGGTGACGTAGTCCATGTAGGGTGACACCAGGACGACGCCGTTCAAGGCCATGCCGTGTGTCTCGAGGAGCTCGAGCGCCACGCCGCCCGAGCGCATGCCGCCGTAACTCTCGCCCAGGAGGATCTTCGGCGAGCTCCAGCGGCCGTTCTGCCGCACCCAGGTCTCGATGAAGCGGGCGACCGACTCGATGTCCGGGTCGACCCCCCAGAAGTCCTCGCCCTCCCCCTCGCCGACCGGGCGACTGAAGCCGGTGCCGACCGGATCGATCATGACCAGGTCCGAGACGTCGAGGATCGAGAACTCGTTGTCGACCAGCTGGTAGGGCGGCGGCAGGGTGAAGTCGGCGTCGGCTACCACCACACGGCGCGGTCCCAAGACCCCCATGTGGAGCCAGATCGACGACGATCCCGGGCCACCGTTGTAGGCGAAGGTCACCGGCCGCCTCGAGAGGTCGTCGACCCCTTCCCGCACATAGGCGGTGTAGCCGAACCGGGCGATCGGCTGCCCGTCGGCGTTCTCGAGGATGAGCCAGCCGGCGGTAGCCTCGTAGGCTACTCGTTCGCCACCGATCTCGATGGCGTGACGGGTCACCGACGTCTTCGCCTCCGCCTTCGGCGCGGCTTGGCCGGTCTCTTCGGCGGCCTTCTCGGCGGTCTGCTCGGCGGGGAGCGCCGTGCCGACCACCGCGAGAGCGAAAAGCAGAGTCAGGGCCACGTGGGAAAGCGTTCTTCGCATGAGGGTAATCCTTTCGACCGACTGATCCATCGGGTGCGCAGCTTACCGGATCGGAGGTCGGCCGCTGCCGGACTGCGGGTGGTCCGGAGGGGCGCGGCGAGCGGACGGAGATCGTCCAGGATGAGGTCGTCTGGCGGGAGACCGGGCCGGCAGCTGTCGCAGACGAAGCCTGTCGCCCCGAAGCCGGCCCGGCTCCTTCGAGGGCGATCGCTCCGGCGGTCAGATCCGCAGGCGAAGCCCGGCGCTAGCCTGAATCTGGTCCAGGTCCTCCTCGAACTCGCCGCCGAGATCGGTTCGCGTACCGCGCACCTCGAACCGTAGCCCCAGCCGCGAGCCGAGGTCGACGAGCAGGCCGGCGCCGACGCCGCCCGACGGCCGATCGAGATCGATCTCGCCCTGCTCGACGGTGCTCGCCTCCGACTCGACGAAGGTCACACCGGCGAACGCGGTCAGGAAGGGCGACCAGCGCCCCTCACGGAAGCGGTACAGGGCTCCGAGGTGGAGTTGCGACAGGTCGAACGAGGGCGGAGGTATCGATACCGGCACGCCCGAATCGAAGAAACGAGCCTCGGTCTCCTGCTCCGAATAGCGCAGGTCGACCCACCACGGGCCGGCGATGCGGGCGGCGAGGCCGATACCGAAAACCTCGTCGTCACCGCCTTCGGTCGAGGCCTCGGTGGGGCACTCGACACCGACCAGGGTGACGCAGGCGATGCCGGTGCGGAAGTCGACCTCGGTCTCCTGATAGCCGGCGAAGACATAGGGTTCGAAATCTCCCGCGGTAGCGGCAGAGATCGGCACCAGGGCGAGGAGCGGAAGGATCAGTGCAGCGGGGAACCAGCGGGGACAGAGTCGAAGCGAGCGGCACATGGGCCACCTCCGAGAATCAGACGCTCACCATGAGCGTCGGCGAAACAAGCAGCAAGACGCGTGCCCGAAACGGAACTCGTGGAGTGGTCGTGATCCACGGCTGCGATCTCGCCGAGAGGTGTCGATTCTCGCCGTCGCGGTTCGTCTATCGGGTGAGCGCCTCATGACGAGGTCGCCGTGAAGCGAAGGAGGAACCATGCGAAGAGGACTGCTGACCCTGATCTGCTGTGCCGCGGCCGTCGTTCCGTTCGGCCCGCTCGCCGCTGCCGCCGACGGGCCCGAGGGCCTGCCGCGGATCCTGCCGAGGCAACTCGAGATCGAGCTCGCTCTGAGCGCCGCCCCCGAGCATCTGCGCCCCGGTGCGGCCGTCTATGTCCTGGGCGAGGACGGCTTCGAGCTGGCGCGCCGGGCTTCGAATGAAGGTTCGAACGGCTTTACCTGTTTCGTCACCCGTGGGCTGGGCGGAGAGGGGCACGTGGACGATCACGTCGAGCCGATGTGCTACGACGAGGAGGGAATGGAGACCTTCGGAGCCGTGGCCTTCGACCGCTATCGCATGTTGCGTCAGGGTGCCGACCCCGAGGAGGTGCGGGCCGAGATCGCCGCGGGGTTCGCCCGCGGTACCTACCGGGCACCCACTCGTGGCGGCGTCATTTACATGCTTTCGCCGATCAACAAGGTGCCCGACGGCCGTGGCGGGGTGCTCGACTACGTGCCGCATCTGATGTTCTACGCCCCGCACGTCTCGAATCGGGAGATCGGTGTCACGAGCGAGCTCCTGACCTCGGGGGAGTACGCTTTCAGCGGTCTGCCGTTTCTCCCCGCGACCGGCCCGCACGGCTTCATCGTCGTCCCCCTGGGGCGCGAGGAGGCGCGCCAGTTGGTCCGCGCCCAGCGCGACCTCGTCGAGCGCATGCGACGCTACGTCGAGGTCGATCTGCGCTGGGAGTAGGCGGCGATCCTACTCAGTCGGTCTCTTCCGCCCGCACCATCAACTGGGTGAGACCCCCATCGGGGGCCACCGCCGCTCGCACCCGGAAGGTGCGCTCGCCGTAGACGGCGCGGTAGGTCATCACCGTGTCGTCGCCCACCTGCCGGCGCTCCAGGAGCTCGAGGCGGTCGGGGGTGCCGAGGCCGGCGAGGCGCTCGGCCAAGGCGTCGCGGATCCAGGGGAAGCTGGTCTGGCGGACGAAGGCGAAGTCACCGAGCTCGAGCCCGGGGCCGGCGGCCTTCTCGAGCATCTCGGCGACGAAGGCGGTGGTCTCGGGGGACGGATCGTCGATCGGAGTGTCGGGAGGTGCTGGAGGGGCGAGGCTCGGATCGACCGCGGCGGCGACGGCCTCGGCGATGTCGCCAGCGTCGGCCTCGGCCGAGTTGGCCAGCACGACGACGGTCAAGTCCTCGTCGGGGAAGCGCAGGAAGTGGGTGCGAAAGCCCTGCCAGCCGCCGCCGTGGGCCAGCACACGGTGGTCGCCTCGAGTGGTGACGGCCCAACCGAAGCCGTACGGGTAGATGTTGCCGCTCGCCAGCTCGACGGGTGAGAGCATCGCCCCCCAGCTTTCGGGTCGGAGCACCGAGCGCCGGCGCACGACCCGATTCCAGGCGATCAGGTCCTCGAGGCTCATCAGCAGCGAGCCGTCGGCGGTCGAGTTGAGGAACGGTGCCACCCACCCCTGGTTGCGTAGCTCCTCGTCCTCGAGCTCGTAGCCGGCGGCGCGGTGCGGCACCACGTCGGCGGCGAAGTTGACCCGCATGGTGGGAATGCCGGCCGGATCCCAGAGGCGCTCGCGCAGCAGCTCCCAGTACGGTCGCTCCGCCACCCGGCCGACGACGAAACCGAGCAGGGCGTAGCCGGTGTTCGAGTAGTTCCAGCGCGAGCCGGCGGGGAACTCGAGCTCGAGCTCGCTCGCCAGCCGCACCAGGTCCTCCTCGGTGTACTGGCGCGTGTAGTCGAGCGTGTCCGAGGTGTAGTCGGGGACACCGGAGGTGTGGGTCAGCAGGTGCCGCAGCGTGATCGGCTCCCAGCTCGCCGGTACCTCCGGCAGGTACCGGCGCACCGAGGCGTCGAGATCGAGTCTCCCGTCCTCGACCAGCAGCATGACGGCCGCGGCGGTGAACATCTTGCCGACCGAGCCCGACTGGAACATCGTTCGGGGTGTCACCGGCACGTCGTGCTCGAGGTCGGCGACGCCGTAGCCTGCGGCCAGCAGGACCTCCTCGCCGCGTACCACCGCGACGGCCACCCCCGGGATGCGTTGCTCCTCCATCCGCTGCTCGACCACCGCGTCGATCGCTTCCCGGTCGAAGGCGGCTGCACCGTTCGTCGTGATCCCGGTGGCCGCCCGGGGCGAGGCGAGCGGGCCGTGCCGCGGCGGCGAGCCGGCGGCGGCCCCGGCAGCCAGGAGGAGCACCGCCGGGAGGAGCAGCGCCGCGGCGATGGGGAGACGGGCAGCGGAGAGGTGGAGGGCCAGAGCGGATGGGGCGGTCGGTCGGCGGTGGGTCGTCATCGAGGATCTCCCGGAGCAAAGGCCGTCGCGTCGGTGCGCGATCTCGGAGCCGTGAGGATGACAATATACGTCGCGACGAGAGGAGAGTCATGGACGCCGACCGACATCGCGGCATCACCTACACGGACGAGGGAGAGGGCCGCGCGGTGGTGCTGATCCACGGCTTTCCGCTGAGCCGCGGCATGTGGGCTCCGCAGGTAGACGCCCTGAAGGGCTCGCACCGGGTCATCGCCCCCGACCTGCGGGGATTCGGGGAGAGCCCGCCGCGGCGGGTGGCGACCAGCCGCGTCGTGTCGATGGAGAACCACGCCGACGACATCGCGCGGCTGCTGGACGATCTCGGCGTCTCGTCGGCGATCGTCGCCGGGCACTCGATGGGCGGCTACGTCGCGCTCGCCTTCGCCAGGCGTCATGCCGAGCGACTCGACGGGCTGGTGCTGGTGGCGACGCGAGCGGTCGCCGACAGCGCCGAGGCGGCGGCGGGGCGCCGCGCCACGGCCGAGAGGATCCGTGCCGAGGGCCGTGAGGGTGTCGCGGCGCTGGTCGAGGGCATGGTGCCGAAGCTGGTCGCTCCCGGCACCGACGATCCGGATCGTCTCGAGGCGGTGCGGGTCTTCATGGCGTCGGCCACCCCGGAAGGGGTGATCGGTGCTCTCCTGGGCATGGCCGAGCGACCCGACTCGTCGGACCTCCTGGCCGAGATCGAGGCGCCCGCGCTGGTCGTCACCGGGGCCGACGACACCCTCATCCCGGTGTCGGAGTCGGAGGCGATGGCGTTGGCGATCCCGGACGCGGAGCTCGCGGTCATCCCGGGCGCCGGCCACATGGTCTCGTTCGAGCACCCCGAGGAGTTCGACGGCGTGGTGCGCGACTGGCTCGCGTCGCGCGACCTAACCTGAGCCGGACCCGTCGAACGCCGCGGCGAACTCGGCGTAGCCTTCCTCTGCGAGCCGGTCGGCAGGGACGAAGCGCAGCGCCGCCGAGTTGATGCAGTAGCGCAAGCCGGTCGGGGGCGGCCCGTCCGGGAAGACGTGGCCGAGGTGCGAGTCGGCGTGCTTCGAGCGCACCTCGGTGCGCCGCATGCCGAGCTTGTAGTCGCTCTCCTCGACGATGTTCTCCGGTACCAGCGGGCGGGTGAACGACGGCCAGCCGGTACCCGACCGGTACTTGTCGCGCGACGAGAAGAGCGGCTCGCCGGAGACGACGTCGACGTAGATCCCCGGCTTCTTGTTGTCCCAGTATTCGTTGGCGAACGCACGCTCGGTGCCGTCTTGCTGGGTGATGCGGTACTGCTCCGGCGTCAGGATGCGGCGTAGCTCGTCGTCCGGCGGCCTGGTGTATCGGGCGGTCTCTCCTCTGGCGCCCTCTGCGTCTTCGCCACCCTGGCCATCGTCCTGGCCGTCGCCGGTTGCGCTCCGTGGGCCCGCGAGCTCGAGCGGCTCGTCGCCCCAGATGCGCTTCAGGAACCCCTTGCGACCCGAGCCGCGAGCGTAGGCCTCGTAGTGCACGGGGTTCTTGCGGTAGTAGTCCTGGTGGTACTCCTCGGCGCGGTAGAACGACTCGAACGGGGTGATCTCGACGACGATCGGCTCGCCGAAGCGGCCCGACTCCTCGAGCGCC
>JAWVZD010000111.1:0-6485 GCA_033722395.1 Thermoanaerobaculia bacterium
ACAGGACGCCGATCAGATAGGCTGAGGCGCCGATCTGCCGGTCACACGCCTGCTGCAACGGCTTCCAGTCGATGCGACCGATCTGCGCCGGCGATGCCATGCCGATCTCGCGCAGTCGACCGACGTCGAAGCCGTTCGCCTCGACCAGCGACTCGCCCACATCGGTGCGGTCGGAGACCGTCCAAGCCTCCGAGTCGCGGAAGAAGGCGAGCGTGCCCTTTTCCAGGTCACGCGCCCCTACCTCGTCGCCTCCCAGGAAGGCGAGCAACGCGATCACCGGTCGCAGCTCCACCTCCAAGCCGATCGCCTGGCCGTCGGCCACCTCCACCTGGCGCGAGAAGCGGCCGACGCCGCGATGATCGACCTCGATGAGGTTGGTTCCCGCCGGCACCTCGACGGTGGCCGTGTCGGCGCCGGAGCGTTGCTGCACCTCGCCGTTGCCCAGGATCACCGACTGCGGCAGCAACCCGGCCAAACGGATGGTGCCCCGCATCGGCTCGAGCGTGATGACGTCCGTGGAGTAGTCGTCCAAGGCGGCGAGCTCGACCTCGAGCTGGCGATCGCGGTAACCGCGGCTCGACAGTCCGATGGTGTGCGTTCCCGGCTCCAGACCGTCGACGGCCAGGGCGCCGATTCCGCTGCCGTCGTCGCTCGTGGTGCCTGCTTCGCGCCCGTCGACGGTGACGGTGATGCCGGGCGCCTCGGTGAGGACGTGCAGCACCGCGCTGGTGCGGGCCATCTCGACGCGCAGATTGGTGGTCTGGCCGGCCGGTACCCGTACGGTCCGCTCGACGGTCTGAAAGCCGGGGCGCTCGATGCGCACCGAGTACTCGCCGTCGAGCAGAGCGATCGCTTCACCGACCCGCAGCGGCGGGGCTCCTTCGACGTAGGCGACGGCGTCCGACGGCTGGACCTCGGACTGCAGGAAGCCGACGACCTTGCGCCTCGACTCGGCCAGCAGCTCGGCCAACTTGGGCGAGATCATCGCCTGGTCGATCGCCAGGTTCGGCTCGACGCGGATGGCGCTCTCCAAGTTGCTCGCCGCCTCGGCGTTCTCGCCGAAGTTGAAGTGCGCCTCGCCGCGGAAGAAGTAGGACCGTGCCAGCAGCTCGCGCGCCGCCGGTGTCAGCTCGTCGCGTGCTTCGAGCTCGGAGATCAGTCCGGTGAAGAGCTCGATCGAGTCGTACTGGTCGGCCGATCGGAAGACCTGCATGGCAGCATCGAATCGGGCCTGCAGAGGATCCTCTACCTCTTGCGCCGCGGCGAGCGAGGGCGACAGCAGGAGGACCGCGAGTAGGGTCAGGATCGAGGCGGGTCGAGCACGGCGCATCATCGTCACTCCAGTACGTAGAGCGCGGTGGGTTTGGCGTCGAGCAGAAAGACGCGCCCGGTGTCGTCGACGGCGAGGTCGACCGGGTCACCGAGCGTCGAGCCGCCGGGGAGACCGGGGCCGAGAGCGTCGAGCTTGCGTCCGTTGGTGTCGAAGACCTGCAGACGCCCGCTCTCCTCGAGCACGTAGACGTTGCCCATCGGGTCGACGTCGAGGGCGAACGGCTTGGTGAGGCCGCCCGAGATCAGGCGCGTCGAGGCGCTGAGCGACGGGTTGAAGCGCACCACGCTGCCACTCGCCTCCTCGAGGACGTAGAGACGCCCCTGACTGTCGGTGGCGAGATCGATCGGGTCGCGGGTCGGCACTTCGCGGTCCACCGGGGAGTCCTCGCGATGGGTCAGGATGCGCTGCGGCTTGGCCTCGATGGTGAACCACTGGTAGACCCCCTCGGCGCCGCTCTCGATGTTCTTCGTCGGCGAGCGCGACGGTCCGAGGTAGGTGCGCCGGTTGCCCTCTTCGACTTCGTAGAGGACCGTGGTGCTCGGCACCCAGGCCTTGTCGTCACGGGTGAAGAAGGGGCGGTAGGCCTCCGGATAGCTCCGGCTGGTGACCACGGTGTCGCCCTCGAGAAGGACTGCCCTGCCGGGATACTCCTGCGTCACCACCACGCGTCCGTCGCCCGTCGCTGCCACTCCGGCCGGTTTGCGGTCCAGGCCGATTCCGCGCATCGCCCGGCTGCTCTGCCAGCGGGGCACGCCGGCGGCCGGCCGGAGCATCAGGCGGTGGGTCAAGGTCAGCTTGATGCGGGCCTCCTCGGCGACGTCCGAGTGCCCCAGGTCGACGGCCTCGTTGACCGCCTGTTGCAGGGTCTCGGCCGCCAGCATCCAATCACCCCGCTCGAGATAGATGCCGGCGAGCCCGAGGCGGGCACGCATCGTCCACTCCGACGTCGGCTCGCCCTCGAGCGTCGCCAGATAGGAGAGCTCGGCGCCCTCGGTGTCGCCGGCGCGCAGGTCGAGCTCGGCGTCCCGCACCCGGGCCGCGGCACGGTAGATCAGGTCGGGGTGCGTCAGGGGATCGAACAGCACGTAGATGCGACGAAAGGTCTCGCGGGCCTCCTCCGTCTCGGAGCGCTTGCGGGCGCGCTCGAGCTGCATGTCTCCCATGTAGAACAGGCCGGCCGCCGCCCACGTCGTCCCCGGATAGTCGTCGATCAGGCTGTTGCACGCCCGGATGGCACCGTCGAGGTCGCCGCGGCTGCGCTTACCCTCCACCAGGCGCAACAGAGCCCGCCCGGCTACCTCGGTGCCGGGGAACTGCCGCGCTACCATCTCGTAGTCGGTGAGAGCCGACGCCAGATCGCCCTCCTGCTCGCGGCGCTCGGCCTCGAGCAGAAGCCGCTCGGCCGCCTCCTGGGGCTGCGCCGGCTGCGGCAGGCAGAGGAGCAGGAGGACCGTCAGTAGCGCGGTCGGAGTGGGTCGAAGGGATCGCATCATTGCTGTGGGGCGGCGCGAAAGATGCGCTGCGTAGAGGTACCGACGTCCTCCGTCACCGTCAGCGATCGGCCGATCGACTCCCACAGGAACTCGATCTCGTGTCGACCGATCGACAGCTTCGTGTTGACCGGTACGAAGCCGGCGTCACGACCGTCGATGCGGATCTTGCAGTTGCTGGGCGTAGCGGCGATCGTGACCGGCGTGGCCGCGGGAAGCGACAGCTCGGTGGTCTCTCCGCTGCGGATGGTGACACTGCGACTCGCGAAGTAGAACACCTCGGGCGCCGCCAGGCTGACCTGGTAGGTGCCGGGCCGCAGAGCCAGCCGGCTGCCCGACTGGCGGCGGCCGTCGACGGTGATGGTGACGGGATAGGAGGCCTTGACCACCAGATTGCCGGGCGGAATCACCTTGGCCAGGCGGAAGTTGAGGTCCCGACCGGCCTTGGCGTCGGCATCCATCGCCGCCAGGTCGATCGTACGATCGGCCGACTGGTAGCCGTCGAGCTCGACCGCGACGTCGTAGCTCTCGCCATAGGCGAAGACCTGTTGCGTGGGCGTCTTGCCGATGACCTCACCGTCGATGCTGACGGTCGCTCCGGGGGGATCGCTGGTGATCGTCCATCTCTCCGGGGGCGGCAACAGCTCCGGATTCCATCGGCTCGGCACGGCCGAGCCCATGACGATCTGAGTCCGCGCCACGGTGGCTCCGTCGCGGCGCAGTTCGAGCTCTCTGACGTCGCCCGCCACACCCTCGATCGACACGAAGGCGGGCGTGGTCAGGCCCCGATCTTCACCGTCGACGAAGATCTCGGCTCCTGGTGGATCGGAGATGACCTCGACACTCGCCGAAACCTCGTCGGCAGCGCTCTCGACGACCCCGGCCCGATCGTCGTCGCGGGTCGCGAACCAGCCGAGACCGCCGAGGAGGGCAACTCCGGCCACCGCGGCGGCGATCGGCATCCAGGTCTTCTTCTCGGGCTCGTCGTAATCTGCGTCGCGAGTCGGTGCCGGCTTGTCCTCGAGCACGACCTCGTCGGCGCGCAGGGCCACCGTCTCCATCGCCTCTTCGCCTTCCGCCTCTTCGATGCCCCCCGGCTCGGCGCCGCTGAGCGCTCGGCCGATCGCCTCGGCCAGCTCGCTGCAACTCTCGTAGCGCGCCTGGATCTTCTTCGCCATGCCGCGGAGAACCGCCTTGTCGACCGCTTCGGGCAGGCTCTTGTTGAGGTTGTGCGGCGGCTCGGGCTCGTTGTGGACGACCTGGTACATGATCGTGGTCGGATTGTCGCCCTGGAACGGTGGCTCACCGGTCATCAGCTCGTAGAGCATGGCGGCGAGCGAGAACTGATCGGAGGCTCCGCTGACCTCGCGCCCGGTGATCTGCTCGGGTGACATGTACATCGGTGTGCCGATGATCATGCCGGTCGAGGTCATGCCGGAGGTCTGTAGCTTGGCGACACCGAAATCGGTGATCTTCGGCCGGCCGTCGGTGGTCATCAGGATGTTGGCCGGCTTGATGTCGCGGTGGACGATCCCCTGCTGGTGCGCGTAGTCGAGGGCGCTCGCTATCTGAGCGGCGATCTCCGACATTTCGCGGAAGGTGAAGCTGCGGCCCGCCTTGAGCACCGACTCCAGGCTCTCGCCTTGCACGTACTCCATCGTGATGTAGGAGTCGTTGGCCTCCTTGCCGACGTCGTAGACCGTCACGATGTTGGGATGCGAGAGGTTGCCGGCCGACTTGAACTCGCGCTCGAAGCGGGCCTGACGCTCCTCGAGCTCGGGGCCCTCGAGGTCGGGGTGGGCGCGGATCACCTTGATGGCGACGCGGCGCGAGATGACCGGGTCCTCGCCCAGGTAGACAAGTCCCATCGCACCCTTGCCCAGGGTGCGCAGAACGGTGTATCTGCCGAACTTCAGTGGTTCTTCGGACTCACTCATTCGGGCGCACTGACACAGTCACGAGGCGCGAGGGATCACTCCGGCGGAGGAGCAGCGCCTCCTCCTGTCCATACTTGGCGAGCATCCTAGCAGAAAGGGCGGGGATTCCCGATGATCCCGTCGGCCCTCGGAGAGCGCCGGGGAGGTCGATCGCTGTGCTAGCATTTCGTCGTTCTGAATCCGAGCACGACGCGGGGTCGAGCTTTCCGGGTTGGCGGGATCGCGCCTCGAGCCATCTCAGGCCATGGACGATCTGAATCGCACGTTCCACTCCGAGATCGATCACATTCTCGAGGAGTTCGAGCGCCGACGCCTGCAGGAGAGCGAGGCGCGCCTACAGCGCAAGAACGAGTGGAAGGAGGCGGTGCACGATTTTCGCGATTTGGCGCGCGACGTCATCGTGCCGACCTTGCGCGAGATCAAAGAGCCTCTGCGTGGTCGCGGCCTGCGTCCTTACATCACCAACAACACCCGCCAGGGCCTGAACATCTGGCTCGAAGTCGACGCCGAGCAGCTCAAGCCCCTCTGCCTGACCTTTCGGCTCGATGCCGAGAAGCGCACCGTCGAGATCGACGGCCTCGTGCAAAACGGGTCGCCGCATCGCATCGAAGTACCGATCGACGCCTTCGATCGCAGCATGGTGGAGATGGCGGTGGTGTCGTTCCTGCGCCAGCTACCCTGAACCTGAGCTCAGCTCGGCCCGGCCGGAGCAGCACAGTCCCGTGCCGCGTCAGATGCAGTCGGCGGTGAGAATCGCCAGCTGACGGCGCGCCGTCTCGAGGCGCTTGTCGCTGCTCTCTCGAATCGAGAAGGCCGCTTCGCCCAGGTTGCAGAAAAGGAGGGTCCGGGCGCGCATTTCGGCATCGTCTTGATCGAAGCCGAGCTGGAGAAACAGGCCGGTGACGTAGCCGAGCCGGCACTCGTCCACTTTGCGTGTCGAGCGTCTGGCATGGGAGTCGAAGGTCGCCCAGTTGCGGATGGCGATCTCGTAGCGACTCCACTCCTCCACGGCCACTTCCTCGACCAGCAGGCGGAGCTGCTCTTCCGGCTCCTCTTCGCTCGTCATCCGCCGTGCCACCGCCCGGGTCATCTTCTCCGTCCAATGGTCGAGCAGGCTGTCGAGGAGATCCTGTCGGTCCTTGAAGTGCCAGTAGAAGCTACCGGTGGTCACGCCGAGGCTGCGCGCCAGCGGCTCGACTCGTAGACCGGAGACGCCCTCGCGGCGCAAGCTCTCGAGGGCGTGCTTGAGCCAGTCCTCCCGCTTGAGGCGTGAGGAGGTCTGTTCGGTCTGCGTGCTTGACATGTCCGCCATCCGCTCTTAAGCTACGGCCATCTTTTCCATGGAGAAGTCTATGGAAGCTCCCTGGTTGCCGACCTCAGCGTATTCACTTCGAATCATACATCATCGCGTGCGCGAGTGCAGAGTCGAGTCGGGACCGGGCCTTGGTTCGTCGATCCGGGCGGTCGAGCGGCGGGTAGCGAAGACGCCGTTCCGCGCCGCCCCGCGGGAATCCGGTAGCTGCCGACAGTCACTCCAAATGAGCCCCACGATACAGAGGTGTTGCGGTCCGATCGACCGTCGCGTCGAGACGCGAGCAGGTTGGGGCCGTCCATCTCTCGGGTTCCGAGAAGGCGAGCTGCCCACCCACGAAGTAGTGCCTACCTGAGCTTCACTACCGGAGGGGCCGGACGCGTCCAGCGGGAGGGGCCCTGACCGACGAGGGT
>JAWVZD010000112.1:0-6466 GCA_033722395.1 Thermoanaerobaculia bacterium
ACCTTCACACGGTAGAGGTCAGCGGTTCGAGTCCGCTAGCGCCTACCATCTCTCTTTCACCAGCTTTCACCAGCGATCGACCATGGCGAGCCCGCAGGCAGAGATCGAGTTGGCGCTGCCGGACGGCTCCGCCAAACGGGTCGAGCCGGGGACCACGCCGCTCGAGGTGGCGCGGTCGATCGGCCCGGGCCTGGCGAAGGCGGCCGTCGGCGCCGAGGTCGACGGGCAGCCGGTCGATCTGCGCCAGCCGCTCTCGAGTGGTGGGGCGTTCCGCATCTTCACCAGCCGCGACGACGAGAGCGGCGAGTTCATCCGCCACAGCGCGGAGCACGTCCTGGCGGATGCCGTCAAGCGGCTCTGGCCGGAGGTCGAGATCGACGTCGGCCGGCAGGATCACTCCGAGAAGTTCCAGTACGACTTCCGCTTTCCCCGTCCGTTCACCCCCGACGACCTGGAGCGGATCGAGGCCAAGATGGAGGAGATCCTGGCCGAGGATCACCAGTTCGAGCGCCTCGAGGTAACCCGCCAGGAGGCGATCGAGCGGCTGCGCGAGATGGGGGAGTCGATCAAGATCGAACGCCTGAAGGACATCCCGGAGGAGGAGACGATCACCTTCTACCGGCATGGCGATTTCTTCGACCTGTGCCGCGGCCCGCACGCTCAGCGGACCTCCCAGATCGGCGCCGTCAAGCTGCTCGAGT
Organism: Thermoanaerobaculia bacterium; assembly: GCA_033722395.1. Classification (GTDB taxonomy): domain Bacteria; phylum Acidobacteriota; class Thermoanaerobaculia; order Multivoradales; family JAHEKO01; genus JAWVZD01. The sequence goes on from JAWVZD010000112.1 coordinate 702, forward strand.
CGTCGGGTGTCTACTTCAAGGGCGACGAGAGCCGGGAGATGCTGCAGCGCATCTACGGCACCGCCTTCGCCAGTCGTGAGGAGCTCGAGGCCTACCTCGAGCGCGTCGAGCAGGCGCGGGCGCGCGACCACCGCCGTCTCGGCCCGGAGCTCGATCTGTTCAGCTTCGACGAGGTGGCACCGGCGAGCCCGTTCTTCCACCCCAAGGGGGCGCAGATCTACAACGGCCTGGTCGAGTTCGTGCGCCGGCTGCAGACCGAGCGCGGCTTCGCCGAGGTGGTCACGCCGCAGATCCTCGACGTCGACCTGTGGCACAAGTCGGGGCACTACGAGCACTACCGCGAGTCGATGTTCTTCAGCGACATCGACGAGCGCGAGTTCGCCGTCAAGCCGATGAACTGCCCGACCCACTGCCTGATCTACTCGACCCAGCTGCGCTCCTACCGCGACCTGCCGATTCGCTACGCCGACTTCGGCCGACTGCACCGCTACGAGCGCTCGGGCGTGACCTCGGGCCTGACCCGGGTGCGCGCGTTCGCGCAGGACGACGCGCACGTTTTCTGCACCGCCGAGCAGATCGAGTCGGAGGTGCACTCGATGGTCGAGATGATCCTCGAGATCTACTCGACCTTCGGCTTCGACGACGTCGCCATCGAGCTCTCGACCCGTCCCGACAAGGCGCTCGGCTCGGCCGAGGCGTGGGAGCGGGCCGAGGCGGCGCTGGGCGCGGCGCTCGACTCGCTCGGCATCGACTGGGAGACCGATGCCGGCGCCGGCGCCTTCTACGGTCCGAAGATCGACTTCCAGGTCGAGGACGCGATCGGCCGACCGTGGCAGCTCGGCACCGTGCAGCTCGACTATCAGCTGCCCGAGCGCTTCGAGCTCGCCTACGTCGGCGCCGACGGCGAGGAGCACCGCCCGGTGATGATCCACCGCGCCATGCTGGGCTCGATCGAGCGCTTCCTCGGCATCCTGATCGAGCACCTGGCGGGTGCCTTCCCGGTCTGGCTGGCCCCTGTCCAGGCGGTCGTCCTGCCGGTGTCGGAGAAGTTCGCCGCCTACGGCGAGCGGGTGCGCGAGCGGCTCGCCGCGGCCGGCCTCCGGGTCGAGCTCGACGACCGCAACGAGAAGCTGGGATACAGGATCCGCGAGGCGCAGGTGCAGAAGGTGCCCTACATGCGGGTGGTCGGCGGGCGCGAGGAGGAGGCCGGCGAGGTGGCGGTGCGGCTGCGCACCGAAGAGGACCTCGGCGCCCAGCCGCTCGAGGCGTTCGTCGAACGGGCCGTCGAGGTCGCCGCTTCGCGCTCCCTGGAGCTCTGGTAGCCGCCGCGCCGGCTTGCCGTCGGGGCGCCTTCCCTGTACACTCTCCGGCTGCGGCCCGGCCCCCAGGGGCGACGCCGCGAGGAAGGAGTTCGCCGTGCCGAAGAAGAAAACCCATCGAGGCGCCGCCAAGCGTTTCAAGATCACCGGTAAGGGCAAGGTGCGCCGGCAGCACTCGATGAAGAGCCATATCCTGACCAAGAAGAGCGCCAAGCGGAAGCGCAAGCTGCGCCAGTCGACCGAGGTCGCCGGCAAGTTCGCCCGCAAGATCAAGCAGATGATCGACTAGTCGATCGCACCATCCCGGTCGCGGGCGGAACGAACCTGTCCGTCCCGGCCGAAGCGGACCCCGGGCGAGCCCGCCCCGGTCCGCCAGATCGCCCCCAGAGGGCCCGGAACGAGGTTCGATATGCGTGTCAAACGAGGCAAGCGCCGCGCTCAGAAGCGCAAGAAGCTGCTGAAGCAGGCCAAGGGCTACTACGGCGCCAAGTCGAAGGCGTACAAGGTCGCCCGAGAGGCCGTCGAGAAGTCCCTCTCCTACTCCTATCGCGATCGGCGCAACCGCAAACGCGAGTTCCGCCGCCTGTGGATCGTCCGTATCAACGCCGCCGCGCGCCACCACGGTCTGTCCTACAACCGCCTGATGGGCGGTCTGAAGAAGGCCGGCTGCGGCCTCGACCGGAAGATCCTGGCCGACCTGGCGGTCGAAGACCCGTCGGGGTTCGCGCGGCTCGTCGAGACCGCCAAGGAGGCGCTCGGAGAGGCGACCGCACCACCCCCACCCGCGGCCGAGCCGGCCGCCGAGACCGCCGAGGCGAGTTAACAGCCCGTCGACGCCGGGCTACCGCTCTCCGTCCGAGGATGCCTGACTCTGCGGCATTCGTCCCGGTCGGGCGTCGTCGACCTGCCGGCGGTCCTCCCGGCGAGAGAGGAGTCGCGGCGTGAGCTCCGATAGCGGCCGAGACCTGATCGCCGAGCATCTGGAGCGCTTCGAGCGGCAGGCCTCCGAGATCGACGACCGTGCCGCCTGGGAGGAGCTGCGGCTCGCCTGGGTGGGCAAGAAGCAGGGCCTGCTCAAGGATCTGCTCGGGCGGATCACCGAGGTGCCCCCCGAGGAGCGCCGCGACTTCGGCCAGGCGGTCAATCGCCTCAAGGAGACGGTCGAGAGTCGCCTCGACGAGCTCGATCGCGAGCTCGCCGCCGCCGAGGAGGCCGCCCGCCGTGCCGAAGCGGCGGTCGACGTCACCCTGCCCGGCCGCGACCCCGGTCTGGGGAGCATCCACCCGACCAACCTGGTGGTGCGCGAGATCGTCGAGATCTTCACCGGCCTCGGCTACAGCGTCGCCGACGGGCCCGAGATCGAGAGCGACTACCTCAACTTCACGGCGCTCAACTTCCCGCCCGGTCATCCGGCGCGCGACGAGCAGGACACCTTCTTCGTCGAAGACGGGCGCGTCCTGAGGACGCACACCTCACCGGTCCAGATCCGCACCCTGCGCGACCGGCGGCCGCCGATCCGCGTCATCTGCCCGGGCCGCACCTACCGCGTCGACAACGACCTGAGGCACTCGCCGATGTTCCATCAGGTCGAGTGCCTGGCGGTGGCCGAGGGGCTGACCTTCGGCCATCTGAAGGGCACCCTGGAGGCGTTCATTCATCGACTGTTCACCGAGGACACCGGGGTGCGCCTGCGGCCGAGCTACTTCCCGTTCACCGAGCCGTCGGCCGAGGTCGACATCACCTGTCCGTTCTGTCGCGGCGACGGCTGCCCGACCTGCTCGGGCACCGGCTGGATGGAGATCCTCGGCTCCGGCATGGTCGATCCGCGGGTACTCGCCGAGCAGGGCATCGACCCGGACGTCTACTCGGGCTACGCCTTCGGCATGGGGACCGATCGCGTGGCGATGATCAAGTACGGCATCCCCAACATCCGCCAGCTGTTCGACAACGACGAGCGGCTGCTCAGACAGGTGCGCGGCTGATGCTCTTCTCCCGCCAATGGCTGGGACGGTACGTCGAGCTGCCGGACGACGTCGACGACCTGTGCCAGCGCCTGACCGCGGCCGGTTTCAACGTCGAGCACGTGCGGCGGGTCGGCGACGATCTGCAGCTCGACCTCGAGATCACCACCAATCGCTCCGACGCCATGAACCATCTCGGCCTGGCGCGCGAGCTGGCGGTGGTCTACGACAGCGGGCTGCTGCCGCCGGAGGTCGACACGACCGGCTGCGACCGGCCGCTCGACGGCTGCGAGATCTCGGTCGACGACCTCGGCGACTGCCCGCGCTACGCGGCGCGGGTCGTCCGCGGCGTCACCGTCGGGCCGAGCCCCGACTGGCTGGTCGAGCGGCTCGAATCGATCGGCCAGCGCTCGATCAACAACATCGTCGACGTCACCAACTTCGTCCTCTGGGAGACCGGGCAGCCGCTCCACGCCTTCGATCTCGCCACCCTGGCCGGTCCTGCGATCCGGGTCCGGCGGGCGCGCGACGGCGAGAGCCTGACGACGCTCGACGGCGAGGAGCGCGAGCTCGACGCCGAGATCCTGGTGATCGCCGACGCCGAGCGCGCCGTGGCGCTCGCCGGCATCATGGGCGGGCTCGACACCGAGGTCGGTCGCGGCACCTCCGACGTGCTGATCGAGAGCGCCCACTTCGAGCTGCAGCGTGTGCGGCGCGGTGCGAACCGGCTCGGTATGTCGACCGACGCCAGCTTCCGCTTCGAGCGCGGTACCGACCCGGAGCTCTGCCTGTGGGCGGCGACCCGGGCGGCCGAATTGATGGCCGAGGTCGCCGGCGGCGAGATCGCTCCCGGAGCGGCCGACGTGCGCGACGCGGCGGTCGACTGGCGGCCGCACGGACGGCTCGACCGGGCGAGCCTCTGCCGCTTCGCCGGGGTGGAGATCCCGGCCGACGAGATCGAGCGGATCCTCGACGGACTGGGGTACGAGCTGACCCGCGATGCCGCGTCGGAGACCGACGACGCCTGGAGCGTCCGGGTGCCCTCCTGGCGCTACTACGACTGCGAGGCGTGGCGGCCCACCGAGAAGCCCGTGGAGAAAACAGGGGATCCGCCGGGCGACGCGACGCCCGGTGGCGGCGCGCCGCGAGTCTGGGAGGCCGATCTCTACGAGGAGGTGATGCGGCACGTCGGCTTCGACGCCATCCCGGCCGACCTGCCGGCCCTCGGCGCGCCCGACGCCGGCTCGAGCGCCTCGCACCTGCTGCGCGAGCGGATCCGCGATCACCTTTCGGCCTGCGGCCTGGCGGAGGCGATCGATTTCGCCTTCCACGACGCCGACGCCGACGCCTCGCTGCCTCCGCTCGCCGCTCTGGTGGAGGCGCCGTCCTCGCTCGACGAAGCCGGAGACGGCGACGGGAGCGGCGGTGAGGTGGTCCGGCTCGCCAACCCACTGTCGGAGAAGTACGCCCTGATGCGGCGCTCGCTCCTGCCAGGGCTGGTGGCCTCGGCGCTCTTCAACCAGCGGCGGGGCGCCGAGGTGGTGCGACTGTTCGAGGTCGGACATCTGTTCGCCGCCGGGCGGCCGGAGGTCGAGGCCGTCGGCCTGGTCTGCGGCGGCGTCTCGCCGCTGCCCTGGAACGCCGCGCGGCGGTGGGACTTCTTCGCCGTCAAGGGGGTCGTCGAGGATCTGGCGCGTCGTTTCGGCGTCGAGCTCGCCTTCCGGCCGGCCGATCTCACCGGCCTGCTGCCGGGCACGGCGGCCGAGATCCTCGTCGCGGACGGCGAGCGCGTGGTCGGTCTTCTCGGCCGGCTCGACTCGGACGAGACCACCTTCCCGCTGTTCGTCGCCGAGCTCGCCACCGCGGCGCTCGAGCGGGACGGCGAGGCGGTCCAGGTCGAGGCGCCGTCGAAGTATCCGGGCATCGAGGCGGACGCCACGCTGACCCATCCCGAGGAGGTCGCCTGGCGGGCGATCGCCGATGCCATCGAGGCGGCCGAGGTCGAGGATCTCGAGGCCTACGGCCTCAAAGACCGCTATACCGGCTCCGGTGTGCCCCAGGGTGCGGTCAATACGACGATCTTCTTTCGCTACAATGCGCAGGATCGGTCGCTCACCCAGGAGGAGATCAACCAGCGCCACCTGGCCCTGGTCGACGAGTTGGAGGCGCGGTTCGGCCTCGACACCGAAGGAGACGCATGAGCTCATCCGCTCTCGACACACTGGAGAACAGCGTCCACAAGGCGATCGCGCAGATCCAGAAGCTCGAGCGCGACAACGAGCGCCTGCGCGACCGGGCCGAGAAGCTCGAGAAGCGCCTGGCGGAGATCCCGGCCGAGGGCGACGACGCCGCCTGGCAGGAGGAGCGCGAGGCCGTCCGCGCCCGGGTCGAGACGCTCGTCGAGCACCTCGAAGGGGTGCTGGAAGAGTAGCGCCGCCGCCGGGCTCGATCCCACCGCCGTGCTATAGTTTCTCCGCGCCGACAT
>JAWVZD010000113.1:0-6454 GCA_033722395.1 Thermoanaerobaculia bacterium
GGATCCACCCTACGATCGCCGCGAGCTCGCCCTGGTCGAACCAGAGCCCGTGCTGGCGGCAGGTATCGACGATCACCCCGCTGTGGCGCCCGTAGTTGCGGCGGTGCATCAGGCTCGTGCAGAGCGGACAGGGGCGGTAGTGGCGCGACGACTCGCCCCCACCGAGCGCCGTCGGCGGCATGCGAGCCGGCTCGACGGGCTTCCCCTCGCCGCTCGCCGCCTGCTGCCGCGAGCGTCGCTCGAGGTGCTCGAAGACCTCGTTACCGAGCCAGAGACCGGCGCAACGGCCACACTCGAGCACCGTGATCTCCTCGCCGCCCAGCGAGCGACTGACCAGGCGCGACGCCTGGCCACAGGCCGGACACGAGCGCGCCGTCTCGAACCCCGCCGAGCCGACCGGTGCGACCAAGACGCCGCAGTGGTGGCAGTAGCGCGCCCGGTCGCTGATCCGGGTGGTGCACTCCGGGCAGATGGTGTGGAGGTCGCGTTCGTGGAGGGTGAAGCTGGCGCCGCAGTAGCCGCACTCGGTCGCGCCGCCGTCGCGCGGCGCGCCGCAGGAGGAGCACCGCACCACCGCGGCGTCGTGCGGCTTCGGCTCCCGGATCGTCAAGGTCTCGCCGCAGCTGCAGTGGAACTGCGCCCCGGCCGAGCGTCCGCCGACGTCGTACTGCAGGCCGCATTCCGGACAGGCGACCAGGCGCCGGATGCTGGCGTCCGGTGTCGAGTCCTTGGCGCGGCGGCGCTCGCTCACTCGAGGTAGCTCAGCATCTCGCGTGCCGAGGGCGCTTCGGGGTCGTCCGGCGCCAGCTCCACGAAGCGCTCGAGATGGGTCCTCGCCTCCTCCAAGCGATTCAGACTGAGGTAGCAGCGCCCCAACTGGTAGTTCGCCCGCGGATGGTCGGGATCGGCTCTCAGCACGCGCTGGAACGCCTCTACGGCCTCCTCCGCCTCGCCGTTCTCGAACAACAGGGTGCCCTGCTTGTAGTAGGCATCGACGATCCGCTCCGGATCGGAGGCCTGCAGCTCCTCGAGCGCCGCCTCCATCTTCTCCTCGTCGCCCTGGCGGCGGTAGACCTCGTAACGGATCCCCAGCGCCTCGGCGTTGCCGGGATCGACCTCCAGGAGTCGATCGGCCATCTCCAGAGCTCGGTCGTACTGCTCGTCCTCGAGGTAGATGGTCGCCAGCCCGTTGTAGGCCGCGCCGAGCTCGGGCGCGAGCTCGATCGCCTTCTCGAAACGCGCCGCCGCCGCTTCGCGGTTGCCGGCTCGGAGCTCCGCGACGCCGAAGTTGTAGACCCGCGCCGCGATCTCGGCGTTGGGCTCACCGGCGAGCAGCTCCTCGAGGTAGCGCTCGGCCCGGTCGAGATCGCCCAGCTGGGTCGCCGCATCGAAGCCCATCATGAGGGCCGCCTCGTCGTCTGCCTCGAGCTCGATGAGCTGTTCGACCGAATCGACGGCGCTCTGCCAGTCCTGCATCTGGAACTGGGTCAGGGTCAGGACGCGTCGCGCCTCGACGAGGTCGGGATTGAGCTCGAGCGCCTTCTGGAAATACCCGCGCGCCTCCTCGAAGTTCTGCTCGTTGTAAGCCGCCGCACCCATGTTGTAGGCCTCGATCGCCTCGCTCGACCCCTCGACCTCCTCCGCGCCGGTGATGGCGGCCATCTGCCAGGTGGTGTTGACGTTCGCGCCGACCTGGACCTGGAGCGGCCGCTCGACGGTGACGTACCCCTCCTTCTCGAGTCGGATCATGAACCGCTGCGTCGCGTCCATCACCAGGATCCGGAAGCGACCCTTGCGATTCGTGGTGTCGGTGCGCTCTTCTTCTTCCGAGAAGACGGTGACGTGCACCCCCGACAGGGGCTCGCCTTCCATGTCCTCGACCGTCCCGCCGACCGACGCCTCGCGGGCCGCCTCGCTCGGCGACACCAGCCCGACGACCAACAGGATCCCCAGTAGCACTCTCATGAGCCCGTGACGAGTCGATCGCATCGCTTGCCTCCCTCTACCAACCACAGACGGATTCCCGATTCTGCTCCTCCAGCCACGCGGCGAGCGGAGCGAAGTAGTCGAGTACGGCGCCGGCGTCCATCGCGCGCTCGCCGGTGAGCGCTTCCAGGGCATCCGGCCACGGCCGACTCTGCCCCATCTCCATCATCTCGGCCAGCCGCGCGCCGACCTCCCGGTCGCCGTAGATCGAGCAGCGGTTGAGCGGCCCTTCGAAGCCGCTCGCCGCGCACAGCGCGCGGTGGAACTGGAACTGCAGGATCTGCGCCAGGAAGTAGCGCGTGTACGGCGTGTTCGCCGGCACGTGGTACTTGGCCCCCGGGTCGAAGTCCGCTTCGGTCCGGGGGACCGGCGGTGCCACGCCCTGATACGACTCCCGCAGCTCCCACCAAGTCGTGTTGTACTCCTCCGGCGCGATCTCGCCGGAGAAGACCTTCCAGCGCCACTGGTCGACCAGCAGGCCGAACGGCAGGAAGGCGACCTTTTCGAGCGCCATCCGGAGCAGCAGGCCGATGTCGCTCGACGGATCCGGCTCGCGCTCGATCAGCCCGATCTCCCGCAGGTACGCCGGGGTGACCGACAACGCGATGGTGTCGCCCAACGCCTCGTGGAAGCCGTCGTTGGCGCTGTCGCGGAAGAGGAGCGGCTGATGCATGTAGGCCCGCTGGTAGAAGTTGTGTCCCAGCTCGTGGTGGATGGTCGAGAAGTCCTCCTGGTCGATCTCGATGCACATCTTGATGCGCAGGTCGTCGCCCTGGTCGACCGTCCAGGCCGAAGGGTGGCAGACCACGTCGCGGTCGGCCGGCTGGGTGAACAGCGAGCGCTCCCAGAAGGTCTCGGGCAGCGGCTCGAAGCCGAGCGAGGTGAAGAAGCGCTCGCCGTAGCGCACCATCTCGCGCTCGTCGAGGCCGGCTGCGCGCAGCCGCTCGGTGAGGTCGTAGCCCGGATCGCTATCGGCCGGGGCCACCAGCGGGTAGATCTCGAGCCAGCTCTGGGACCACATGTTGCCCAGGAGGTGCGCCGGGATCGGCTCGCCCGGCCGCACCAGCTCCTCGCCGTAGGTCCCGGCGAGGCGCCCCCGCACGTAGCAGTGGAGCGCCTCGTAGAGCGGCCGCACCTCGGCCCACAGGCGGTCGAGCTCGGCCGGGACCGCGTCGGCCGGCATGTCGTACTTCGAGCGCCACATCGCGCCCAGATCGGCGAAGCCGAGCTCGCGGGCGCCGCGATTGGCGAGCTCGACGAAGCGCCGGTACTCGTCGCGCATCGGGATCGAGATCGTGCGCCAACCGACCCAGGCCTCCTCGAGCTCGGCCGGATCGCGGCTCTCGGCCAGGAGGTTGCTGAGCTCGCCGAGATCGAGGCACTCTTCCTTCGGTGCCCCCTCGGGGCAGTATCGACCCGAGCCGTACCGCCCCTCCATCGCCGCCATGACGGCCGCCAACTCGTCGCGCAGGGCGGCGTCGGCCGGCGCCGGTGCACTCCCGGCGGTCTTCAGCAGCTCGAGCTTGCGCCGGAGGTCGGCCGGCAGCTCGAGATCGTTGAAGCGGGCCGCGGCGACGGCGAGCTCCGCCTCGAGGGCCAAAGTCCGCGCCGACGCCCGCGCCGCGATGCGCGCCGTGTCGTAGGTGATGTAGGTCGAATAGACCCAGTCGGCCTGATCGCGCTCGTTCCACGCCTCGAGCAGACGACCCTCCGACGCGGCGACGAACGCCTCGGCCTCTTCGACCGAAACCTCCTCCGCCACGACCGGCGCCGCCCAGCTCAGAATCAGCGCCAACGAGAACCATCCGAGGTATCGCCGCATCCCGACTCTCACTCCGTCCTGTTCGTTCGATCCGGCCGCCCGGCGGCCAGCCCGCCCGTTAGGTTACCGTAGCCGCGCCGCGATCGCCGCCGCGATGCGCTCGAGTCCGGCGCGCAGCGTCTCCTCGGAGCAGGCAAACGACAGACGGACGTGCCGGTCGGCGCCGAAGGCCGCCCCCGGAACCACCGCCACGCGAGCGCTCTCCAGGAGGTGCTCCGCGAAGGCCACCGAGTCGGCGCAGTCGTCGCCGTAGAGCGACGCCACCTCGGGGAAGGCGTAGAAAGCGCCCTCCGGTGGGCGGCAGCTGACGCCTTTCATCTCGCCCAGCATCCGATCCACCAGGTCACGGCGCCGCTGGTACTCGGCGATCATCGCCTGAACATCGACCTCGCCGTCGCGCAAGGCGGCGAGCGCCCCCTTCATGGCGAACGAGGTCGGGTTGGAGGTCGAGTGGCTCTGGATCTTCGACACCGCCCGGACCAGCGCGGGCGGGCCGAGCAGGTAGCCGAGCCGCCAGCCGGTCATGGCGTAGGTCTTAGAGAACGAGCCCACCACCACGACCGTCTCGGGATAGCGCGTCGCCAGCCGGGCAGCGCTCGGGAAGGAGAGGCCGTCGTAAACGAAGCGATCGTATGTCTCGTCCGAGATCACCAGCACGCCGCGCTCGGCGCACCCCGCGACGATCGCCTCGAGGTCGTCGGCGCCGATCACCGCCCCGGTGGGGTTCGACGGCGAGTTGAGCATCACCGCCCGAGTCGCCGGAGCGACCGCCTCGAGCACCGCCTCCGGCCGCAGCCGGAAGCCGTCTTCGGGGCGGGTCTCGACCGCGACCGGCTCGGCGCCGCAGAAGCGGATCTGCTCGGGGTAGCTCACCCAGTAGGGCGAGGGCACGACGACCTGGTCGCCGTCCGAGAACAAGGCCAGCGAGAGCTCGAAGAGGGCCGCCTTCGCGCCGACCGTGACGATCGTCTGGTCGGCTCCCCAGGGCGCCCCGGCACGCTCGCGGTAGAGGCCGGCGATCGCCTCGCGCAGCTCCTCGATGCCGGCCGCGGGCGTGTACCGCGTGAAGCCGTCGCGCAGTGCCTCGACGGCGGCGTCCTCGGCCACCCGCGGCGAGCGGAAGTCGGGCTCGCCCGCCCCCAGGCTGATGATGTCGACCCCTTGGGCGCGGAGCTCACCGGCGCGGCGCGCCACCCTGAGGGTGGCCGATTCTCCGATCCCGGCGGCGCGTGGCGAAAGGCGCATGCCGGGCGAGCCTATCCCAAACCGGGAGGCCGGTTCACGGCTCCGGTCGCCGAGCGGTGAACTCGGCTGGCCCGCCTCTCGTATCTCTGGTCGAGTACCGCTTCCCTCGGATGCGGTGAGATAGACTGCTTCCGGCTCGCGACCGAGCGTCACCGATCGACGACCTCCGTAGCCGCCTCTCAGGAACGACCCGCCGCCCATGCCCACCAGAGCTCCATCGCGATGCACTCGATCCGGCCTCGTCTCGGGGCTCGGGACCGGAGTCTCGGCGGTCGGAGCGCGCCCGGCGCGGCGAGCCGCCGTCGCGCTGGCGATCGCCACGGCTCTCGCCGCGCTCCCGGCCGCGGCGCAGCTCGAGCGCCAAGAGAAGGCGTCGATGCGCGTCGCCGCCGACCGCACCTCGTACGCGGCCGGCTCCGAGGCCTCTCTCGTCGTCGAGATGGTGATCGAGCCACGCTGGCACACCAACAGCCACGAGCCGACCTACGACTACCTGATCCCGACCGAGGTCGAGGTGACCGTGCCGGAGGGGTGGCCCGAGCCGTCGGTGGCCTACCCGCCGGGCGAGATGAAGAGCTTCGCCTTCGCCGAGGAGGAGATCTCGGTCTACGAGGGTCGGGTCGTCATGGTCGCCACCCAGCCGATCCCGGACGACGTCGAGGCGGGGACAGCCACCCTCGGCGTGGCGCTGACCTATCAGGCATGCGACGACCGGCGCTGCCTGCCCCCGGTGACGACGCGGCGAGAGCTCGCGCTCGCTGTGGGCGAGGAGGGAGAGCCCACCGAGGCCGCTGCGGCGATCGAAAGCGCGGCACCGCCCGGAGCGGTCGACGGGGCCCGTGTGGCCGAGGCCCCGAACCTCGCCTGGCTCCTGCTGCTGGGTTTCCTCGGCGGCGTGATCCTGAATGCCATGCCGTGCGTCCTGCCGGTCCTGTCGCTCAAGCTCTTCGGGTTGGTCAAGAGCGCCGGTGAAGGTCGCTCGGCGGTCGTCGCGGGCGCCCTGGCGACCTCGGCCGGCATCCTCTTCTCGTTCCTGGCTCTGGCGGTGGCGGCGGTGGTCGCGAAGGCCGGCGGGGCCGCCGTCGGTTGGGGCATCCAGTTCCAGAACCCCACCTTCGTCGCCGCGCTGACCGTGGTGGTGCTGCTCTTCTGCCTCAACCTGTGGGGCCTGTTCGAGATCCCACTGCCCGGACGCCTGGCATCGGCTGCCCAGTCGACATCCCGATCGGCCTCCGGCGGCAGCCTGGCCGGGCACTTCGGCTCCGGTCTGTTCGCTACCCTGATGGCCACTCCGTGCTCGGCGCCGTTCCTCGGCACGGCGATCGGCTTCGGCCTGTCGCAGAGTGCCTCGACGATCGTGGCGATCTTCGCCGCCATCGGCGTCGGCATGGCGACGCCGTA
>JAWVZD010000114.1:0-6453 GCA_033722395.1 Thermoanaerobaculia bacterium
CCTCCTGCTCGCCTCGTTGGCGACGGTCGCCGGCGCCGCCTTCGCGTCGACACCGGCCGAGGAGCCTCCGCCCGGGGTCGAGCAACTGCTGCCACGAGGGCGCATCCCGGCGATCTTCGCGCCGCGTTTCGTGACCGCCGAGGAGGCAGACATCCCGGACCAGGCCTGGGTCCTCGGTGTCGTCGCCGAGGGAGAGGCCAAGGCCTACAGCCTGAACCTGCTCAATCAGCACGAAGTGGTCAACGACCGTCTCGGCGATCGACCGGTCGCCGCGGTCTGGTGACCGCTCGCCAACACGGCCGTGGTCTACGGCCGCGAGATCGACGGACGGGAGCTCCATTTCGAGGCCTCGGGCGCGCTGCTCGACGCCTCCCTGGTGATGCGCGACCGCGAGACCGACAGCTGGTGGTCGATCATGACCTCGGACGCAATCGGCGGCCCGCTCGAGGGCGCCGATCTCGAGGAGCTGCCCTACGGGACGAAGGTCCGCTGGGGTGAGTGGCGGCGGCTCCACCCCGACAGCCTGGTGCTCTCCGTCGACGGCCGCGAGCACGTCGACACCAACCCGTACGACGACTACTTCGCCTCCGGCGGCACCTTCCGCGGTCTCGCCGTCGACGACGAGAGGCTCCCCGCCAAGGAGCCGATCTACTCCTTCCGGCTCGACGGACGACCGTTCGCGGTGCCGCATCGGGCCGCCGAGGGCGGCGCTGCGTTCGCCGTCGGAGACCGCCGGCTCCTCTTCTTCCGCCGTCCCGGTGCCGAGCCGCTCGCCTCGACGGAGGCGTGGATCGTCCCTTCCGGCACTGTCGAGGGCGACGGGATGGAACTGGTGCGACGCGTCCGCCGCGGCGAGCTGCCGGATGCGCGCCGCCTCGACGGCTTCGACACCTACTGGTACACCTGGGTGGCGGTCAACCCCGGCACCGAGCTGCTCGACCGATCTCCGTAGTCTCCCGCTGCGACTCCGCCCGAGGCGCCGGGAGCGTCCGGCCGCTGCCTCACCCGAAGCGGCGGCGGCGGACGGTGAGCGCGTCGACCCGGTCATGCCGTACCGAGACCCCCAGGCCGGGCTCCGAGCGCGGTACGGTGACCAGGCCGTCGTCGCTCATCGTCCACTCCGGCTCGACGACGTCCTCCGCCCAGTAGCGGGCGCTGGGGCTCAGATCGCCCGGATGGACGAAGCCGGGTAGCGACGCCAGCGCGACGTTGTACGCGCGGCCGACGCCGCTCTCCAGCATGCCACCGCACCATACCGGCACACCGGCCTCGACGCACCGCTCGTGGATGGCGAGAGAGGCGCCCAGACCTCCCACCCGCCCCGGCTTGATGTTGACGACCCGGCCGCTCCCGAGGGCCAGCATCTCCTCGACTCGGCCGACGCCGGTGATCGACTCGTCGAGGCAGATCGGCGTCTGCAGCCGGCGCTGCAACTCGGCGTGCGCGGCGAGATCGTCCCACTCCAGGGGCTGCTCGATCATCGCCAACCCGAGCTCGTCGAGCGCCTCGAAGGTGGCGCCGTCGTCGAGGCCGTAGGCGGCGTTGGCGTCGACCGTCAGGACGACCTTCTCGCCGACCGCCGCCCGCACCGCTCGGACCGGCTCGACGTCCGCTCCCGGACGGATCTTCAGCTTGACCTTGCGGTAGCCGGCCGCCACCGCCCGGCGGGCCCGCTCGACCAGGGCCTCCGTCGTCGGCTGGATCCCGAGCGAGATGCCGGTCGCCACCTCCGTCCGGTCGCCGCCCAGCCGCGCCGCCAGGCTCTCTCCACGCGCCGTCGCCTCGAGCGCCCAGCAGCCCATCTCGAGGGTCGCCTTCGCCATCCGATGGCCGCGCACCCCCTCGTCCAACCGCGCTCTCACGTCGGCGGCCGACTCCCACGACTCGGCCAGCAGCCTCTCGACGAGCCACTCCCCGAGCACCCACCATGCCGTGTCGATGGTCTCCGGCGAGTAGTTCGGCGCCCGCCCGGCGACGCACTCCGACCACGCGACCGTGCCGTCGGCGGCGGCCAGCTCGGCGAGCAGCACGCGCCGCTCCGAGACCGAGCCGGAGGAGATCCGGAACGGCTCCACCAAGGGCAGCCGGATCTCTCGCAGTTCGACGCTGCGCACTCTCATGCGGGTTCGAGCTCGAGCAGGTAGAAGCAGCGCTGATCGTCGCGATCGAGCAGCAGGCCGCGCACCGTGTAGCCGGCCTCCAGGTACCCCTCCAGAGCATGCCGCGTCGCCTGCCGCCAGCGCGCTCCGGCCTCTGGGTCGGCGGCCTTCACCTGCTGGATGTCGTAGGGGATCTCGACCCGTACGCGCCGCTCGTGGGGCAGCTCGTAGGGGGGGTCCTCCAAGCCGCCGTCCGGCGCCAGATTGACGATCGAGGCACCCCGCCAGTCGGCGGGATGAGGGCCGGGCGACGCCACCTCCGCCTCGAGATCCCATTCGACCAGGAAGCGGTCGGTCCCCAGACCGCTGTGCAGCTCGCTCGCCGTGTCGCTGCCGTAGAGATCACGCAGATAGGCCACCGGCCGCGCTCCCAGACGGTTCAGATTGAGGTGGGCATTGCCGGCGACCAGCGGATCGTAGGTCCACACCATGACACCGACCCCCTGGTCGAGGACCAGCCGGCGCTGGAACAGCTTGAGCTCACGGCCGAGACCCCTCCCCCTCAGGTCCGGACTGACCGCCAGCATGTGGGACCAGTGGACCAGCCGCCCGTCGCGCGGCCCGGTCAGTCCGTAGACCATACCCACCAGGCCCCCCTCCGAGTCGAACGCCCCGGCGGTCACGCCGCCGACCTTCTGGGTCACCATCAGGAGGCTGGCCGGCACGCACTCGGTGAACTCCGGCCCCCACACCTGTCGCTCGAGCGCCTCGCAACCGCGGTACTCCTCGTGCGTGCGCAACGAGCGCAACACGATCGGCACCGCCTCGGACCCCTCGCCGAGCTCGACGATCACCGAGCGATCCTCACCCGCCGCCTCGTCGCCCGGCGGGGCGTCGACCTGCATCCCTTCCACCTCTTCGTCGGCCACGAGCGATACTCTATCCGCTCGACCCGCGGCGAGATCGGTTGACAGCCGCCACCGCTGTCTCTATAAACACCGCCGAAGGATCGATCCACCGCCATGCCCGCCGCTCCCCGTCGCACCTCGATCGCCTGGCCGTTGGCGACGCTGCTGGCCTCCTCGGTCGCCGCCGTCGCGCTGAGCCTGGCCATCTGGTGCCTGCGCGGCGAGCCCGAGCCGGCCGAACCCGTCCCGCCTCCACCCGAGCCCGCCGAGGAACGGCTGCTCCTGCTGCGCAGCACCTTCGCCGATCTGCCGGGCTGGACGGCCGATCCCCTGCGCGAGGCGCGGCCGGCCATCGAGCGCAGCTGCTCGGTATGGAGCCGGAGGGACCCGACCGCACCGATCGCCACTCCGGTCTGGGCGGGCCGCGTCGCCGATTGGTCCGACGCCTGCGCCGCCGTCGCCGCGGCCGACACCCCGGCGGCACTGCGGCAGGCTCTGGAGCGGTACTTCACGCCCTGGGCGGTGCGCTCCGGGCAGCGCGCCGAAGGTCTGTTCACCGGGTACTACGAGCCGCTCCTCGACGGCAGCCGGCAGCGCTCCGAGCGCTTCGACGTGCCGCTCTACCGTAAACCGGACGACATCGTCGAGATCGACCTCGAGCGGTTCCACGATCGCTTCGAAGGCCAGACGATCTCCGGCCGCCTGACCGCCGACAGCTTCGAGCCGTACTACGAGCGCGCCGAGATTACCGCCGGCGCCCTCGCCGGTCGGGGTCTCGAGCTGGTCTGGGTCGACGACGCCGTCGAGGCGTTCTTCCTGCACATCCAGGGTTCCGGCCGCGTCCGCTTGGCCGAGGGAGGCGAGATGCGCGTCGGCTACGCCGGCCAGAACGGCCGGCCGTACTATGCGATCGGTCGCGAGCTCGTAGCGCGCGGCGCGATGACGCTCGAAGAGGTCTCGCTGCAGTCGATCCGCGCCTGGTTGGCCGAGCATCCCTCCGAGGCCCACGCGGTGATGGCGGTCAATCCGTCGTACATCTTCTTCCGTGAGCTCGACGGAGAGGGACCGATCGGCAGCCTCGGTGTGCCGCTCACCCCCCGCCGATCGCTCGCCGTCGACGCCACCCACCTGCCGCTGGGAGCCCCGCTGTGGCTCGACGCGACGGCGCCCCGAGCCGACGGATCGGGCGACGCGCCTCTGAGGCGCCTGATGGTGGCGCAGGACACCGGCGGCGCCATCCGCGGGGCGGTGCGCGGCGACGTCTTCTGGGGACACGGGGCGGCCGCGGAAGCGATCGCCGGACGGATGAAGCATCCGGGTCGACTGTGGGTGCTGCTACCGCGAGGACTCGACCCCGCCACCCTGCCGATCGGGCGCTCCTGAGAGCATCGGGTTCATCCGAGCCGCTCTGCGAGCGCCCCGCCGGTCGACCCGGCGGATCGACCGGCGGATCGACTGGCGCGTAGACTGGCGCATAGACTGGGAGCCGAGATCCGCGATGCTCCTCCTCGGCCGAGACGACATCGAAGAGCTACTCGAACCGGCCGCCACGGTGGCCGCCGTCGAGGCGGCGCTGATCGCGTCGTCACGCGGTGAGGTCCTGCAGCCTCTCCGCACGGTACTCGACCTCCCCTCGAGCGCCGCCTCCGCCCTCTTCATGCCGGCGGTGCTTCCCGCCGCCGACGCCCTCGGCACCAAGCTGGTGACGATCTACCCGCAGAACCGCCGGCTCGGCCTACCCACCCATCACGGCGCGGTGCTGCTGTGCGACGCCGCCACGGGTCGCCCCACCGCTCTCCTCGAGGGCGCCGCCCTGACGGCCGTCCGTACCGCGGCGGTGACCGCCCTCGCGACCCGTCTTCTCGCCCGCTCCGACACCCGCCGGCTGGCCGTCCTCGGTACCGGCATCCAGGCGGAGAGCCACCTCCCCTTCCTGCTGGCCGAGCGCGACTTCACCAGCGTCGCGATCTGGAGCCCGCAGGAGGCTTCGCGGCAGCGTTTCGCGCAGTGCGTCGAGACGCTGGTCGAGGTGCCGCTCCAGGTCTGCGACACGGCCGAGGAGGCGGTGCGGGGAGCAGACGTGATCCTGACCGCGACCGCCGCAGCCGATCCGGTGGTGGCGCGCGACTGGATCGAACCCGGAGCGCATCTCAACGCCATCGGTGCCAGCACCGCCACGAGGCGGGAGATCGACGGTCCGACGGTAGCCGCGTCCCGCCTCTTCGTCGAGCAGCGCGCCGCCGCCCTGGCCGAGGCCGGCGATCTCCTGCTGGCCATCGAGGCGGGCCTGGTCGAGGCGACCCACATCGTCGCCGAGCTCGGCGAAGTGGCGGTCGGCGATCGACCCGGCCGGCGCTCCGACGACGAGATCACCCTCTTCAAGTCGGTCGGCCTGGCGATCGAGGACCTCGCCGTCGCCCGCCTGGCGGTCGATCGAGCCGGGAGACTCGACCTCGGTCGGCGGGTGGACTGGTGACTCCTCTGGCCGGCCCGGGATCCGCACTCGACTCCCTTCGGGGGAGGGCGCGGTGAAGCCGCTCCACGAGCTCGTCGTGGTCGACGCCCACGCTGGCGGCGAGCCCGGACGGGTCGTCGTCGACGGCATCGGCGAGGTGCCCGGAGCGACGACCTACGACAGGATGCTCTACCTCTCCGAGCGCCGCGACGAGCTGCGCCGCCTGCTGCTCACCGAGCCGCGCGGCTACCCGGCGACCTGCTGCAACCTGCTCCTGCCGCCGACCGATCCGGCCGCCGACGCCGCCTTCGTCGTCATGGAGCAGAGCGAGTACCCGGCGATGTCGGGCTCGAACACGATCTGCGTCGTCACCGTCTTGCTCGAGACCGGTCGGCTGCCGGCCGACGAGCCGGTCACCGAGCTCACCCTGGAGACGCCCGCCGGCCTGATCGACGTCACCGCACGACTCGAGGGCGGCAAGGTGGTCGCGGTGACCTTCCGCAACGTGCCGGCGTTCGCGCTCCATCTCGACGTGCCGCTCGAGGTGCCGCAGCTCGGCGAGATCCCGGTAGACGTCGCCTGGGGCGGCATGTTCTACGTCATCGCCGACGCCGACGCGCTCGGTCTGTCGCTCGAGCCGGAGCACGCCGCCGAGATCGCCCGCGTCGGCGAGATGATCCGGGCCGCCGCGGCGGAGCGCATCCCGGTCGAGCATCCCGAGAATCCCGACATGCGCGGCATCTCGATCTCGCAGCTGTCGTCGCGGCGCGTCTCGGGCGACGCCGACCGGCGCAACGCCGTGGTGGTCTCCACCGGACGGTTCGACTGGCAGCGACCGGCCTCCTGGCGGGGCGTGCTCGACCGGTCACCCTGCGGCACCGGCACCTGCGCCAAGATGGCGACGCTGTGGGCGCGCGGCGAGCTCGAGCTCGGCCGGCCGTTCCGGCACCAGGGCCCGCTCGGCACGGTCTTCACCGGCCGCCTGCTCGAG
>JAWVZD010000115.1:0-6439 GCA_033722395.1 Thermoanaerobaculia bacterium
AAGGCATCGAGCCGAGCGGTGGTGGCGGTCGACATGGCGATCGCATCGCCGACTTCGAGCTCGGCGGGTGGCTCCACGAGACGAACGAAGACGGGGGGTCGATCCTCCAGCCAGGCGCCCCAGATGCCGCTCTCCGGATCGGAGACCAGTGCCGGTTCGTCCTTGCCCTCGAAGGCCGCGACCGCGACCCCTCCCTGCTGACGGACCTCGACGGTCGTACCGCCACTGTTGCCCTCGGTCCATTCCTCGCTCAGTACGTACGTGAGCGTCTCCTCGGCTGAGGCCGAAAACGGTACGACCATGAAGAGAGCGCACACCAGGAACACCAGCGGACTGTGTGAACGGATCGGATGACGAGCGTCGAGCATGGTTTTCCTTTCGTCGGATTCGAGAAGATTCGGTGCCGGTCGAACCGCGGGGCGGACGAGCTTCCAGCTGAGCTTCGAGACCCGAAGGCCGTCGATCCGAGCTGCGCTCGAAGCGCCTCCCCTCCCTGCGAGCTGTTCCGGGGATTACCTACTACCGGCGGCGAGTATACACACAGCCTTCCGAGAGGTTCCACCCACCCTTCGGTCACGTCAGTTCGGGCTCGGATCCGGCCGATCTCGTGGCATACTCCGCCGATCGGTCCGACGCCCGAACGACCAGAAGGAGATCGACCCGATGCGACGCGACGCAAGAAACGCTGCTCTGTGGATCCTCCTAGCGGCGGTCTGTCTCCTGATGGCCGCCCTCCCCGCCACCGCGCAGTGGTCGCGCAGCCCGGGCGAAACGGTGCGAGACGACTTCGGGCCGCTCCAGGGAGAACGCGCCACAGTCTGCCGCGGCGCGTGCGGGCGGGGCTGCCCGTCGTCGTGCGACCAGGAGGTCGTCTTCGAGTGTCTCGAGGCGGAGTGGCTGCGGCGCATCGAGGTTTACGAGTGCGGCACCCATCAGGGCTGCCGCGATCACGACGACTGTCTCGACCGCTGCCTCGAGCAAAGAGCCGCCGGATTCGACTGCCAGGCCGAGTGCCACCGGCTGGCGATCGAGAAGTTCGGGTTCGAGCAGGCGACCTCCTGGGCCGCCGGAAGCGGTCCGTTCGACGGCGAGCCGATCGTCTTCGAGTACACACGAGACGGACCAGGCGCTCCCCAGGCCGCCTATCGCTGTCCGGCGGGAGCGCGCCGCGACTGTGCGGGCTCGGACGCCGTCTGCGTAGGAGCCGACGGGACCCCGGTCGAACCGGTCTTCGACTCCTACCCCGACTCGGCCGTCCTGGTGTCGGACTTCCGCTCCGGCAAGCTCTGCTCGGGGGGCCGGTCAGGTGTCAGTGAAGAGGCGGTCGAGATCGCCGTGCGCGGTGAGGACCGATGCGACCAGGGCGCCACGGAGGCGCCGTGTACCCGCTACGGCTTCGAGTTCGACTACCGTGACGCGAACCCCGCTCTACCGCTCGTCTGTTCGTCGACCGGCGCCGACGAGGACTTCCTCGGCGGCATCGTGGCGCAGGCGCTCGGCGCCGCTCCGGCCGACCGCGAGACCGATTTGGGAGCCGCCCTGGGACACCTCCAGGATCAGCTCGCCAGCGGCTCGTCGCTCCAGGATGTCCTGTCGGGGATCAGCGTCCGGCCGCACGGGCAGAGCGCGAAGGCGGAGCCGGCTACTCCGCCCCCACCTCCCCCGCCGGGCCTGGCGCGGGAGATCGCTCTCGACGGCTCGAGCGGACACCTGGTGGTCCCGATGTACGAACTCGCGGAGGAGGCCGGAGCGGGCACGACCATCGTGCGCCGAGTCCTCTGCACGCAGGGCGGCGTTCCGGTCGTGGAAACGGAGTTTCGACTGCGCTACTAGAGTCCGACCCCTACCGCGAAGGAGCGCTAAATGAGGCCGCGATGGAAACGGCGCCTGTTCGCCGTCGCCTGTCTGTCCTGCGTCACCCCCCTGGCCGCGGACGATCTTCCGCAGCTCGGACGCGACGCCACCAAGGACGTCGTCGCCGCGTTGACTCTCGAGGAGAAAGTCGGCCTGGTAATGGGCACCGGAATGAGAGTTTTCGGCCTGCCGCCCGAGTTCCAGCCTCCCCGAGTCGACCAGGCCGATCCGATCGTCCCGGGCGCGGCCGGGAGGACGTTCGCCGTGCCGCGGCTGGGCATCCCGGCGATCGTTCTCGCCGACGGCCCGGCGGGGCTCCGCATCGCTCCCCGGCGCGAGGGCTCGGATCGGACCTACCATGCGACCGCTTTCCCCGTCGCGACCCTGCTCGCCTCGTCCTGGGATCTCGATCTCGTCGAGCGCGTCGGTCGCGCCATGGGAGGCGAAGCGCGCGCCTACGGTGTCGACGTCCTCCTGGCCCCGGCTCTGAACATCCACCGCAACCCCCTCGGAGGCCGCAACTTCGAGTACTACTCGGAGGATCCCCTGCTCGCCGGACGAATGGCGGCGGCCCTGGTCGAGGGTGTGCAGTCTCGCGGCGTCGGCACCGCCCTCAAGCACTTCGTCGCCAACAATCACGAGTGGAACCGCCACGTCCTCGACGTCCAGGTCGGCCAGCGCGCGCTGCGTGAGATCTATCTCCGCGGCTTCGAGATCGCGGTACGCGAGGCGCGACCGTGGACGATCATGTCGTCCTACAACCGTCTGAACGGGGTCTACACCTCGGAGCGGGCGGATCTCCTGACGGGCGTCGTCCGCCACGACTGGGGTTACGACGGCCTCGTCATGACCGACTGGTTCGGCGGGCGGGACGCGGTGGCACAGATGGAGGCCGGCAACGAGCTCCTGATGCCCGGCACGGAGCGCCAGCGCCAGGCTCTGCTCGAAGCGGTGCGAAACGGCGAGCTCGACGAGCGGGTCCTCGATCGCAACGTCGGCAGAGTCCTCGATCTCGTCCAGAAGACCCCGAGCTTTTTGGGCTACGAGCCCTCCCTGGCGCCCGACTCGGAGCGGCACGCTCGGCTCGCCCGGCAGGCGGCGTCGGAGGGCATGGTGCTCCTCCGCAACGAGGCCGTTCTGCCCCTCGAAGCCGGAACCGGGATTGCCCTGTTCGGCAACGCCGCCTACCAGCCGTTCATCGGGGGCACCGGCAGCGGCGAGGTCCACGAAGCCTACTCGGTCTCTCTGGTTCGCGGCCTGCGAGAAGCCGGCATGCGACTCGACCCCGCCCTCGAACGGGCCTATGCCGCCTACATCGCTCGGGAGGAGGCCGCGCGTCCCCGCCAGGTTCTACCGTTCCTGCCCGTTCCGCCGATCCCGGAGCGCCCGGTGCCGGCCGAAGAGATCGAGCGGCTGGCGCGAGAGGCCGATCTCGCCCTCCTCGTGATCGGACGCACCTCGGGTGAGTTCGTCGATCGGAAGCGCGAGGGAGATTTCGAGCTCTCCGCCGTCGAGCGGGATCTGGTCGCCGGACTCGCCGACTGCTTCCACGGGCGGGACAAGAGGCTGCTCGTCGTCCTCAACATCGGCGGCCCGATCGAGACGGTGAGCTGGCGCGACCATGCCGACGCGATCCTCCTCGCCTGGCAGCCGGGGCAGGAGGCGGGCTTCGCCATCGCCGACGTCTTGACCGGGGCGACACCGCCTTCGGGCAAGCTCGCGACGACCTTTCCGGTGCGATGGGAGGACGTCCCGTCCTCCTCCAACTTTCCGGGCACGACGCTCTTGGGACCGGACCCGACCTCTCCCCTCGCCTTCCTCGGCGATCGCGCCGCCGAGCTCGTCTACGAGGACGACATCTGGGTCGGCTACCGGCATTTCGCCACCCGCGGCGTCGAGCCGGCGTACCCGTTCGGCTTCGGCCTCTCCTACACCACCTTCGTCTACGACGAGCTGGCGCTGAGCCAGGAGACGTTCGACGGCGCCGTCGAGGTCAGGGTCACGATCACGAACGCGGGCGAGCGACCCGGGCGCGAGATCGTTCAGCTCTATCTCTCCGTTCCCGGTGACGAGGTGCCGGCCCTCGAGCTCAGAGACTTCGCCAAGACCCGCACGCTACCGCCGGGCGCGTCCGAGACGCTGAGCTTCACCCTGACGGGACGCGATCTGGCGTCGTTCGATCCGGCGTCGTCGGCGTGGATCGCGCCCGCCGGAACCTACACGGTGAGAATCGGCGCCTCCTCGGCCGACATCCGTCAGACTGCCTCTTTCGAGCTATCCGAGACCGAGCAGGTCGGCCTCGTCGCGACGGCGGTCGACTGACGTCTTCGAGGAGGCGACGTCGAGGCCGTTGGTTCCGCTACACTCGACGGCCCCTGGATGATGAAGAGGAGACTCGATCATGACCGACCGCCAGCTCTTCCCGACCTCGGCCGTCCTTCTCGCCCTGGCCCTCGCCGCCGGCCCTGCCGTCGCCGACGGTGAGCGCGAAGCCGTCGAGCGCGCCGTCCTCGACTACGTGGAAGCCATTGAGCAGGCCCGTCCCGAGCTCATCGAGCGCGGCGTGCATCCGGACCTCGTCAAGATCGGCTTCTACCGTGAGGGCGAGGGCGCGGACTACCGACTCACGCCGATGACCTTCGACGAGCTGGTCGAGCTCGCGGCCACCTTCAAGGAGAAGGGATACGTCCCCGAGAACCCCGAGCACACGATCGACAGCATCGACGTGCTGGACCAGACCGCGAGCGCGAGGTTGTCTGCCTTCTGGGGTATCGATCGCCTGCACCTGGCCAAGTTCGACGGCGAGTGGAAGATCGTCCAGGTGCTCTGGCAGTCCTATCCGCCCGAGTGATTCCTTTTCGTTCCGCCGCCGCTGCCTCTCGATGCGCCCAGCCGGAGCGTTGACTCGGGGTCGTTCCGAGGGCCTCTTACCGCTCCCGTAGAATCGCTCGACCGCTCCTCGACGAACGGAGGTCCCGTGCTCGGAAAGTCCCCGACCGCCATCGCCGTCAGTCTGCTCCCGCTCTTCGCACCCCTCCCGTCCGACGGAGCGGAGAAAGACCCTCTCGGCCAGGCCGTCGCCGGCCTCGAGCTGCGCCCGATCGGCCCCGCGCTCATGGGCGGTCGGATCGCCGACATCGCGGTCGATCCGAGGGACGAGTCGACCTGGTATCTGGCCGTCGGCTCGGGCGGGGTCTGGAAGACGACCAACGCCGGCGTCACCTGGAAGCCGATCTTCGACGAGCAGGGCTCCTACTCGATCGGGGTGGTGGCAATCGATCCCTCGGCGCCGGACACGGTGTGGGTCGGCACCGGGGAGAACGTCAGCGGGCGGCACGTCGGCTGGGGCGACGGGGTCTACAAGAGCCTCGACGGCGGCAAGAGTTGGCAGCGGATGGGCCTTCCGGCTTCGGAGCACATCGGCGAGATCTTGGTCGATCCGCGCGACGGCGACACCGTCTTCGTGGCCGCCGAAGGGCCGCTCTGGAGTACCGGCGGCGAGAGGGGTCTCTACCGGACGGCGGACGGCGGGGCGACCTGGGAGCGCGTTCTCTACGTCGACGAAGACACCGGGGTCACCTCGATCGCCTTCGACCCGCGCGACCCCGACACGGTCTACGCCGCCTCCTACCAGCGCCGGCGCACCGTCTGGTCGCTCCTCGCCGGTGGGCCGGGCTCCGGGATCCACAAGTCGACCGACGGCGGCACCACCTGGCGCGAGGTGACGAAGGGCTTGCCCGAAGGCGACATGGGGAAGATCGGCCTCGCCGTCTCCCCCGCCGATCCGGACGTCGTCTACGCCACCATCGAGGCCGACGAAGAGAACCGCGGCTTCTACCGCTCGCTCGACCGCGGCGAGAGCTGGGAGCGGCGAAACGACTACATCTCGGGCGGCACCGGGCCCCACTACTACCAGGAGATCGTCGCCTCGCCGCACGACGTCGACCGCGTCTACCAGATGGACGTCTTCCTGCACGTCACCGAGGACGGCGGCGCCACCTTCGACTACCTGGGCACCGGGCGCGAAAAGCACAGCGACAACCACGCGCTGTGGATCGACCCCGAGGACCCCGAGCACCTCCTGGCCGGCACCGACGCCAGCCTCTTCGAGAGCTTCGACCACGGGGCCACCTGGCGCATCGTCCCCAACCTGCCGATCTCGCAGTTCTACAAGCTGGCGGTCGACGACTCGGAGCCGTTCTACAACATCTTGGGCGGTGCCCAGGACCTGGGCACGCTCCACGGCCCGTCGCGCACCACGAGCATCGAGGGCATCCGCAATCGCGACTGGTACGTGCCGCTCGGCGCCGACGGCTACGGGGTGGCGTTCGAGCCCGAGAACCCCGACATCATGTACATGGAGATGCAGGTCGGGCGACTCCACCGGGTCGACCGGGTGTCGCACGAGGCGCTCGACATCCAGCCGTTGCCGGAGCCGGGCGAGCCGCCGGAACGCTGGAACTGGGACTCACCGCTGCTGCTGAGCCCGCACGACGCCCAAAGGCTCTACTTCGGCTCGCAGCGCCTCTGGCGCTCGGATGACCGCGGCGACTCCTGGACGGTCGTGTCGCCGGACTTGACCCGA
>JAWVZD010000116.1:0-6438 GCA_033722395.1 Thermoanaerobaculia bacterium
ACCACCGACGCCGCCGACTGCTGCGCTCCGGGCGACGGGCCCGACGCATGTTGCTGACGAGCATCTTCGCCGGGAGACGCCGGGAGAATGGCCGGACGGTCAGCCGGACAGTCCGCCAGGCGCGAAGCCGGCGGCGGGAACCGGCGAGGGGCTGGGCAGCGATCCTCGTCGCCGCTGCGGCCGCGGCGCTGCTCGCCCTGCCCGCCTCTTCCGCGGCGGGCCTGCGCGTCAACGGCTCGACCACCGTCAACCCGGTGGTGGTGGAGGCGGCCGAGGCCTTGCGTGCCGACGAAGGCTCGGAGATCACCGTCGACACCGCCGGCGGCAGCTCCGGCGGCATCGCCGCCGTTGCCGAGGGGCGCGCCGAGATCGGCATGGCCTCCCGGCCGCTCACCGAGGAGGATCGCCGCCGCTTCCCGGGCGTCGACTTCCGGTCGGTCACCGTGGGCTTGGACGCCCTGGCCCTGGTGGTGTCGCGCGACGTCTGGGAGGGCGGCGTGCGGTCGGTCTCGCCCGACGAGATCCGGGCGCTCTACGAGGGTCGGATCGCCGACTGGAGCGAGCTCGGCGGGCCGGATCGCCGGGTGGTCTTCTTCGACAAGGAGCCTGGGCGCGGCACCTGGGAGGTCTTCGCCCGCTGGCTCTACGGCGACCTGGCGAAGGTGCCGCTGGTGAGCCTCCCGACGGTGGGCTCGAACGAGGAGGCGCGCAGCAAGGTGGCCCGCACGCGCGGCGCCATCACCCAGCTCTCGGCCGCCTGGGCCGACGGCGTCGAGACCTTCGCCCTCGCCCTGGAGCTCGGCGACGGGCGGACCGTCACGCCGACGCCCGAGGCAGTCGCCGACGGGAGCTACCCGCTCGGCCGCCCGCTGCTGATCGTCACCGACGGACCGCCGAGCCCCGAGGCGACCCGCCTGATCGACCTCCTGCTGAGCTCGCGCGGCCGCGAGATCGTGGCCCGCCACGGGTTCCTGGTACCGCAGGCGAGCCGGGAGGCACCGGCACCGTGAGGCGACTGCGCCGCTTCGACCCGGTGCGCTGGATGGCGCTCGTGGCGACGCTCTTCGTCGTCGCGGTCGCGGCGGGGCTCGTCGCGATCTTCGCCGTCCACAGCCTGCCAGTTTGGCGGCACTCGGGTAGCGACTACCTCACCGGCACCGAGTGGTTCTACCGGGCCGCCCGCTTCGGGGTCCTACCGATGCTCTACGGCACGCTGGTCGTCTCGGGCATCGCGATCGCCCTGGCCGGGCCGCTGGCGCTGGGCGCAGCTCTCTTCACCGCCGAGGTGGTGCCCGAGCGGCGGCGGCTCTGGATCAAGGTGCCGATCGAGCTTCTGGCCGGGGTGCCGTCGGTGGTCTACGGCCTCCTCGGGGTGCTGCTGCTGCGCGACTGGGTCTACCGCCTGCTCGAGCCGTTCGAGCCGCTCTCGGGCGACACCCTGCTGACCGGCGGAGTACTGCTGGCGGTGATGATCCTGCCGACGGTCATGACGCTGGCCGACGACGCCCTGCGAGGCGTGCCGGCGGCGCAGCGACGGGCCGCCCGAGGCCTCGGACTCACCACCGCGCAGACCGCCGTCTCGGTCAGCCTGCCGCAGGCGCTGCCGGGCATCGGCGCCGCGCTCCTCCTCGGCCTGGGGCGGGCGATGGGCGAGACCATCGCCGTCTTCCTGGTCGTCGGCAGACGGGACAACCAGTGGCCCGAGTCGGTGCTCTCGCCCGAGGCCTGGGTGGCGGCCGGCCAAACGCTCACCAGTAAGCTCGGCGGCTCGGAGACCTTCATCGCCTACGGCGACCCGCTCCACTGGGGGGCGATCGCCGGTCTGGCCCTGGCGCTCACCCTCCTGGTCGCGGCTTCGTCCCTGGTGGGGAGCCGCCTGGCGCGGAGAGGGGCCTCCGGAGGGAGCGATGCGTAGGGCGGCCGATCGGCTCTTCCGCGTCGCCACCGGCGCCTGTGCGGTCGCCGCCTGCGCGGTGCTCGTGGGCATCGTCGGGACGATCCTGTGGAAGGGGCTGCCCGCACTCGACTGGGACCTGCTGACCGCCGCGGCCGGCGAGACCTTCGGCACCGGCGGGCTGGCGTACCAGATCCTCGGCACGCTCCTCCTGGTGGCCACCGCGTTCGCCGTCGCTACCCCACTCGCCGTCGGCCTGGCGCTGGCGCAGGCGAGCTACTTCGTGAGGCGCTCGGCCCGCGAGCGGGTCCGGCTCCTGGTGCAGACCCTGAACGGCGTTCCCTCGGTGGTCCTGGGCATCCTCGGTTTCGTCGTCCTGGTTCGCTACTTCGCCTGGGGCAAATCGTGGCTCGCCGGCGGTCTGGTGCTCGGGGTGATGATCGCCCCGACGATGACCGTGGCTCTGGCCGAGCGTGTCGAGGCGCTGCCGCGGCGCTATCTCGACGCCGCCCGCGGTCTGGGGCTCACCCGCGGGCAGACGGTGCGCTCGGTGGTGCTGCCTCAGACCCGCTCGGGCCTGGTGTCGGGGGCACTCCTGGGCCTGGCGCGGGCCGCCGGGGAGACGGCGCCGCTGCTCTTCACCGCCGCGGTCTTCTCCGGCGCCACGATCCCCGGCGGGATCCGCGAGAGCCCGGTCCTGGCGCTGCCGTACCACGTCTTCGTGCTCGCTCAGGATACTGCCGACGCCGCGGCAAGGGCGCACCTGTGGGCGGCGGCCTTCGTGCTCCTGGCGATCGTCCTCGGGCTCGCTCTGGCGGCCCTGCCGTTGCGGCTCCGGTCGAGCGAGGAGGCGCGGCATGGCTGACGCGGCAGAGCAGGTGCTGGCGCCGGATGCTCGCCGCGGTGCCCGAACGGACGCTCGGTCGGCCTCCGACACGTCGGTCGTTCGGCGCGCCGCCGGCGAGACCGTCATCGAGCTCTCCGATGTCCGGGTGGAGGCTCGCGAGCGGGTCCTCTTGGACGGCGTCGATCTGGCGGTGCGGCGCGGCGAGGTGCTGACCCTGATCGGGCCCTCGGGCGCCGGCAAATCGACCCTCCTCAAAGTCATGAACCGCATGGTCGAGCTCGAGAGCCCGCCGCTCCGCGTCACCGGCTCCGTGCGGCTAGGCGGGTGCCTCGATGGGCGGCTCGATGGGCGCTCGATCTACGAGCCGGGAGTCGACGCCGATGACCTCAGGCGCTCGATCGGGATCCTCTTCCAGCAGCCGGTCCTCTTCCCGGCGTCGATCCGCGACAACGTCCTGTTCGGAGCCCTCCACCACGAGCGGCTGTCGCGCCCCGCGCGCCGCGAGCGGCTGGAGAAGGCGCTCCGCGAGGCGGCGCTCTGGGACGAGGTGCACCACCGACTGGACGAGCCGGCCGCCAACCTCTCGGTCGGCCAGCAGCAGCGGCTCTGCCTGGCGCGGGCGCTGGCGGTGGAGCCAGGAATCCTGCTGATGGACGAGCCCACCAGCGCCCTCGACCGAAGCGCCGCCGCCGCCATCGAGGCGCTGATCGGACGCCTGGCCGAGGAGCGCGCCGTGGTCGTAGTAACGCACGATCTCGACCAGGCGCGCCGCATCGCCGACCGGATCGCCTGCGTCTGCGTCGAAGACGGCCGCGGCCACGTCGGGGAAGTCGTCCGTCGCGGCGACCCGTTCTTCGACCGCTTGTGTCGCGATACGGTGATCGCGACGAGCCGCGACGAGCGCCCCCGCCCGGCTCGCAGCGACGAGAGCGAGGAACAGACGGGATGAGCCTGCCTTCGGAGCGATCCGAGCCACGCGCCCCGGGGGCCGAGTCGCCGCCGCGGGTCGAGCTCCGCTCGCTCGACACCCTCTGGTTCCAGGTCGGCGGCACGGTCTGCAACCTCGCCTGCACGCACTGCTTCGTCTCCTGCTCGCCGACCAACCACACCCACGAGCTCATGAGCCTGGCCGAGATCCGCCCCTACCTCGAGGAGGCGGCGGAGCTCGGGGTCAAGGAGTACTACTTCACCGGCGGCGAGCCGTTCTTGAACCCGGAGATGGAGGCGATCCTCGAGGCGACCCTCGAGGTCGGTCCGGCCACCGTGCTGACCAACGGTCTCCTCCTCGACCCGGAGCGCTGCGCGCGCCTGGCCGACCTCACCCGCGAGGCCGACTACTCGCTCGACTTCCGGGTCTCGATGGACGGCTACGACGCCGCCTCGAACGATCCGATCCGCGGCGAGGGCACCTTCGAGAAGATCGTCGGCGGGATCGTCAACCTCCACCAGGCGGGCCTGAACCCGGTCATCACGGTGACCGAGGTGCACGAGGCGAACGCCTCGATCGAGGGGAGGGAGCGATTCTTCGCGCTGCTCGCCGACTTGGGGCTCGAGCGGCCGAGACTCAAGATCCTGCCGCTCTTCAAGATCGGCGCCGAGGCCGAGCGCGGCGGCGCCTACGAGAGCTGGCAGCGGTTGCGCTCGTCGGACGCCATCGACGAGGACTGGGAGCACCTGCAGTGCAGCTCCTGCCGCATGGTGACCGACCAGGGGGTCTGGGTCTGCCCGATCCTGGTCAACGAGCCCGAGGGCAAGATGGGCGAGAGCCTGGCCGACACCCTCGACTCCTTCCCACTCGACCACCCGGCCTGCTGGACCTGCCACGTCTACGGGGTCTCCTGCAAGACCTGACGCGATGTCGAACCGATTGCCCAAGGACTTGCACGACAAGCTCGCCGCGCAGAAAAAGCAGGCCAAGGAGAAACTCGCCCAGCACAAGGGCCTGGCGACGTGGGGCGAGAAGCTCGTGCCGTTGGGCGATTTCCGCCGGGCGACCGCCGAGGCCGGACGCGAGCTCCCCCCCGAGGAGCGCCGGCGCGCCGTGGAGAGCTACCTCGGCCAGGCAGGCGACGGGGTTCCGGTCGAAGGTCCCTACGAGCGGGTGGCGGTCTTCGGCGGCGTCTACAACAACCGCTTCGGGCTCGAGGCGCTGATCGAGGACGCGGCGCGGCGCGGCGCCGAAGCGCTCTACTGCCTGGGCGACCTGGGAGGGTTCGGCCCCGACCCGGAGGCGATCTGGCCACTTCTGGAGGAGCACGACGTCCGCACCATCCAGGGCAACTACGAGCAGTCGCTCGCCTCCGGCCGCGAGGACTGCAACTGCGGCTACACCGACCCGCGCGACAACCGCTTCGCCGAGCTCTCCTACCGCTACACGGCCGAGAACTGCTCCGACGAGTTCAAGGCGTGGATGGGGGAGCTACCGCCGCGCCGCCGCATCCGGGTCGGCGAGCGCGAGCTCCTGCTGGTCCACGGCTCGCCGCGGCGGGTCAACGAGTTCCTGTTCGAGTCGACCACCCCGGTGCCGTTCCTCGAGGTGCTGCTCGACCAGGAGCGCGCCGACGGGGTGCTCTCGACCCACACCGGCCTCCACTGGCACCGCCGGCTTCCCTCCGGCCGCGACGCCGTCAACGTCGGGGTCATCGGCCGGCCAGCGAACGACGGGGAGACGAACGTCTGGTACACCATGCTGGAGGCGCGCGAAGGCGAGCTCGCCGTCGAGCTGGTGCCGCTCGTCTACGACCACCAGGCGCTCGCCGCGGCGATGCGGCGTGAGAGACTGCCCGAGGAATTCGTCGAGACGGTGCTGACCGGCTGGTGGACGACCTGCCTCGAGATCCTGCCGGCGCGCGAGCGGGCGAGCTCGCGGTTTTGAACGAGCGACTCTCGACCCCACGGAGAGCCACCATGAGTCCCGAAGCCATCAGCGACCCCACCGAGGGTCGCATCGCCATTCTCGGCGCTGGTCCGGTGGGTCTCGACGCGGCGCTGGCCGCCGTCGACGCCGGCCGACCGTTCCGCCTCTACGAGCTCGCTCCTCACCCGGCCGGCAACATCCGCCTCTGGGGTCACGTCAAGCTCTTCACGCCCTGGGAGATGAACGTCTCACCGCGCATGCGGCGCCACATGGAGGCGGCGGGGGACGAGGTGCCGGACAACGACGTCTGTCCGACCGGCGACGAACTCTGCGATCGCCTGCTCGACCCGGTCGCGGCCCTGCCCTCGATCGCACCCAACCTGCGCACCGCGACGCGGGTCGTGGGCGTCGCCCGGAGCGGTCTGCTCAAGCACCAGGAGATCGGCACCGAGGAGCGCGCCCGGCATCCGTTCCGGCTGGTCCTGCGCGGACCGGACGGCAAGGAGTGGACGGAGGAGGCCGCCGCCGTGATCGACGCCACGGGAACCTACAGCGAGGCCAACGCGCTGGGCGACGGCGGTGTGCCAGCGCCCGGTGAGTGGGCCGCCTCGCGGCGCATACTGCGCACCATCCCGGACGTCTCTTCAGAGCCGTCGAGCTGGGCCGGCAAGCGCCTCCTGGTGGTCGGCGCCGGCCACTCCGCCCAGACCGCGATCCGCGACCTGGCCGAGCTGGTCGCCGAGCACGGCGACACCCGCGTCGTCTGGGCTCTGAAGCGCGAAGAGCCGGAATTCGAGCTCGACCCCGACGATCCGCTACCGGATCGCTCGGCGCTCACCC
>JAWVZD010000117.1:0-6428 GCA_033722395.1 Thermoanaerobaculia bacterium
CCCTCCGCCAGCGAGATCCGACGGCCGCCCTCGTCGGCCAGCTTCTGGCTGGCGACGTAGCGACCGCGCTCCTCGAGACGCCGTCGCCAAGCGGTGTACTCCTCGATCACCGCCTGCATCTGATCGGGCGACAGATCGGCGAACTCCTTCGGGTCTTCGTAGAGCATGAGCAGGAACTGGGCCATGGTCCTCTCCTCCGTCGGTCGGTGTGGGGTACTCCTCTGCCCTGTAGACGAACGAGCGAGAGCGCAATCGACACGATCGGTCGAGAACAGTATACGGATCCGGAGCGGCGAGTTCCCTGTCAGAAACCATCCCGATCACCGCACCCGGTTGCTGCGGGCGATCCAACGACCCGCCTACCGAGGGGCGTGTGGCCCCTGGACCGGCGGTCGACGCTTCCGCGGCTTCGTCTCGCCCGGTCACCGGTCCGACCGGGCATCTTTCCCTTCGATCTGCCCAGCGATTCGCCGGCTCCGCGTCGTTCGGCCGATGTGCGAGCCACCGGCGTAAGATACGACCACGGCAGAGGCTGCCGGGAACCCCGATGATCGAGCTAGACGACATCCTCCAAGCGCGGCAGCGGATCGCCGATCACGTCCGAGTCACACCGTCGATCGAATCCCCCATCCTGTCCGAGCGCTGCGGCGCCACCGTCACCCTGAAGTGCGAGACGCTGCAGGTCACCGGGTCGTTCAAGCCCCGCGGTGCACTGAACCGGCTGCTGACACTCGACTCCGACGAGCGCCGACGCGGCGTCGTGGCGGCCTCGGCCGGCAACCACGCCCAGGGCCTGGCCTACGCCGGCGGCACCATCGGCGTGTCGTCGCGCATCGTCATGCCCGTGACGACTCCGATCATCAAGGTACAACGCACCCGGGCCTTCGGTGCCGAGGTGGAGCTTCACGGCGAGAGCTTCGACGACGCCTACCAGCGAGCGCTGGCGATCCGCGACGAGGAGGATCGCATCTTCGTCTCGCCGTTCGACGACGAGGCGGTGATCGCGGGCCAGGGAACGATCGGCCTCGAGATCGACGAGCAGGTGCCCGAGATCGACGCCGTGCTGGTGCCGGTGGGGGGTGGCGGGATGTTGGCCGGTCTCGCCCGGGCGCTCAAGTCGCTCCGTCCCGGTGTGCGCGTCCTCGGAGTGCAGACCGAAGCCTCCCCCGCTCTCTACGAAAGTTTCCGCGCCGGGCGCCTCGAGCCGATCGCAAGCCGCCCGTCGATCGCCGACGGCATCGCCGTCAAGCGTCCGGGCGCGATTCCCTGGGAGATCGTCCAACGTTGGGTCGACGACGTCCTGCTGGTCTCCGAAGCCGAGATCGAGGCAGCCATCTTCGAGCTCCTCCAGGGCGGCAAGCTGGTCACCGAGGGGGCCGGAGCCGCCGCCTTCGCCTTCGCGCTGGCGCACGCCCGAGAAGAGCTCGAAGGCCAACATCTCACCGTGGTCCTGTCGGGCGGTAACATCGACCTCAACCTCTTGAACCGCATCATCGCGCGCTCGCTGGTCGAGAAGGGGCGTCTCGTCCGCTTGCAGCTCCTGATCAAGGACCGTCCGGGCGCCCTTGCTGCACTCCTCTCCGCCGTGGCGGAGCTCGAGGCCAATGTGCTCAAGGTGGGACACAACCGCGCCTTCGCCGACATCCACTCGTGGGAGACCGAGGTCGAGCTGACCCTCGAGACGCGTGACGAGGAGCACATCGAGGAGCTGGTCGCCGGCCTGGCCGAGCGCGGCTTCGGCGGCGCGCGTCGCCTGTCGGTGCGCCTCGCCCCCGGCCCCAGGAGCGGCGACTGAGTGCCGTTCGGAGCGTTGGTATACTTTTCTTCGCCCGAGGCCATCGAGGCTCGCCCGTTCTAGGGCGGATCGATGCTCGGTGAGGAGTTACGAATATGCAAGCGAGAGAACCCGTTTCACTCGAGCGCGACACCCGCGCCATTCAGATTCCCGAGGGCATACCGACGGTCCTCCCCGAGGGATCGCGCGTCCTGATCACCCAGCAGCTCGGCGGCAGTTACACGGTCATGACCGACCGCGGGGCGCTGTTTCGAATCGACGCGAAGGACGCCGACGCTCTGGGGCGAGAGGTCGAGCAGGAGGAGAGCGCGCCGGAGGACGAGAACCTGTCGATCGAGGAGAAGGTCTGGGCGCAGATGAAGACGTGCTACGACCCGGAGATCCCGGTCAATATCGTCGATCTCGGCCTGATCTACAACTGCGAGCTGATCGAAGAAGGGGACGGCAGCTACCGGGCCGACATCAAGATGACGCTGACCGCACCCGGCTGCGGCATGGGTCCGGTGCTGGCGCAGGACGTCAAGACCAAGATCGAGGAGATCGAGGGGATCGACGAGGCCCACGTCGACGTCGTTCTCGATCCGCCCTGGAACCAGAACATGATGACCGAAGCGGCGCGCCTCCAGCTCGGCTTCATGTGACCCCGACGGAGACCCCGAAGGGCGCTCAGCCGAGCGGCGGGAAGCGCCGCGGATCGGCCTCGCGCATCAGATCGTAGACCGCTTCGAAGACCTCTTCCCGGTTCGGCTTCGAGAAGTAGTCGCCGTCCGATCCGTAGGCCGGCCGGTGAGCGCGGGAGGTGACCGTGCGCGGCTCGGCGTCGAGCCAGAAGAACGCCCGCTGCCGTTCGAGTACCTCGGCCGCCATGAAGGCGGTGGCGCCCCCTGGCACGTCCTCGTCGACGAACACGACCCGATTCGTCTTGCGGATCGAGTCGGCGATGCGACCGTGACGGTCGAACGGCTGCAGCGTCTGGACATCGACGATCTCGGCCTCGATTCCGACTTCGGAGAGGAGATCGGCCGCCCGCTCGACGATGGCGCAGCAGGCGCCGTAGGTGACGATCGTCACGTCGCTGCCGTGGCGCAAGATCTCCGGCTCGCCGAGAGGCAGCCGCATCTCCGCCAGGTTGCGCGGCAGTCGCTCCTTGACCCGATAGCCGTTCAGGACCTCCACCACCAGCGCGGGATCGTCCGACGCCAGGAGCGTGTTGTACATCCCCGCCGCTCGCGTCATGTCGCGCGGCACGCAAATGTAGAGGCCGCGCAGCAGGTGCACGATGCCGCCCATCGGCGAGCCGGCGTGCCACACGCCCTCCAGGCGGTGGCCGCGCGTCCGCACCACCACCGGCGCCATCTGCCCCGCTTTGGTGCGCCAGCGCAAGGTCGCCAGGTCGTCCGACATGATCTGCAGGCAGTAGAGCAGGTAGTCGAGGTACTGCACCTCGGCCAGTGGTCTGAGGCCCCGCATCGCCAACCCGATCGCCTGTCCCAGGATGGTGGTCTCGCGGATCCCGGTGTCGGCGACGCGCACCTCGCCGTACTTCTCCTGTAGCCCGGCGAAGCCCTGGTTGACGTCTCCCAGCTTGCCGAGATCCTCGCCGAAGGCGATCAGCCGCGGCTCGCGCTCCAGCGCCGCGTCGAAGCACCGGTTGAGGATCTCGAAACCGTTGAGCTCCTCGGCGTCCTCGGCGTAGATCGGCGGCACCGCCTCGACCGCCAGGGCCGAGCGCGGCGATTCGCTCATCAGATGGGAGCTCATGCGCTCTGCCGCGGCGTCGCGCTGCTCCCGGTGCCACTCGGCGACCAGCTCCAGCGCCTCGCCATCTCGCTCGCGCAGCGCGATTCGCGCCTCCAGAGCCGCCACCGACAGATCGCGTCGCAGCGGATTGCGCTGCTTGGCGATCTGTTCGCGGATCGCACCGAGCTCGTCGGCGGCTTCGGGCACCGCCTCGGCGGCCGCGTCGAGCCGCTCCACGAGCGCCTCGCGCTCCGCCTCGATCGGCTGCCGGAACGCCTTCCAGGCTCGCTCCTGCGCCGAGCGCACCGTGGCCTTCTCCTCCGCCTCGATCTCGTCGAGCTCCTCGCCTTCGGCCAGGTCGTGCTCCCGCATCCACAGACGCATCTGCGCCACACAGTCGAACTCCTGCTCCCAGGTCAGTCGCTCGCGCGACTTGTAGCGCTCGTGGCTACCGGAGGTCGAATGGCCTTGGGGCTGAGTCATCTCGGTGACGTGCACCACCGCCGGCAGGTGCTCGCGACGAACGATCTCGGCGGCGGCGAGATAGGTCTCGCACAGCGCCGGGTAGTCCCAGCCGCGCACGGTGTAGATGTCGTAGCCATCCTCGCGGCCGGCCGAGCGCTGGAAGCCGCGCAGCAACTCGGAAAGATTCTGCTTGGTGATCTGGTGTTCGTTGGGCACCGAGATGCCGTAGCCGTCGTCCCAGATCGACAGCAGGGCGGGCACCTCGAGCACGCCGATGGCGTTGAGCGCCTCCCAGAACATCCCTTCGGCGCAACTGGCGTTGCCGATCATTCCGAAGGCGATCTCGTTACCCTGCTTGGAGAACCGATCGGCCCCGGGGATCTCCGGCAGCTGGCGGTAGACCTTCGACGCCTGCGCCAGACCGACCAGGCGTGGCATCTGCGAGCCGGTCGGCGAGACGTCGGCCGACGAGTTGTAGCTGTCGATCTGCGACCGCCACGAGCCGTCCGCGTCGAGAAAGCGGGTGGCGAAGTGCGCCGTCATCTGCCGCCCGCCCGAGGAGGGCTCGTGCTCGACGTCGGCGTCGGCGTAGAGCTGCGCGAAGAACTCCTCCACCGTCAGCAGGCCCAGGGCGAACATCAACGTCTGATCCCGGTAGTAGCCGGAGCGCCAGTCACCGGCGCGGAAGGCCCGCGCCAGGGCGAGCTGGGCGACCTCCTTGCCATCGCCGAAGATGCCGAACTTGGCGCGTCCCGAGAAGACCTCCTTGCGACCCAGGAGACTCGCTTCCCGGCTGCGCACCGCGAGGCGGTAGTCGCGCACGATGCTGTCGCGCGTGAAGTGCTCCGGCAGGCTCGGTGCCGTGCGCTGTCGTCTGTCGTTCGCCACGAGTTTTCGGATGGGATGGGGCTCGCTCGGCCACCTCGATGGTACCACGCTCCCGACGGCCCCTGGCCGCCCCGCCGGCGCTGCGTTCAGCTCGACGCGGTCAGGATCTCGCGCAGCAGCGAGATGTTGAAGCGGTGACCGGTCAGCCGCGCCGTCACGTGTCCGCGGATCGGGTAGCCCAGCAGGTAGAGGTCGCCGATGATGTCGAGGACCTTGTGGCGCGCGAACTCGTCCGGAAAGCGTAGCTCGGTGTTGATGACGTTGTCCTCCCCCACCAGGATGAAGTTGTCCAGCCGCCCCCCGGTGCCGAGACCGAGCTCGTTCATCATCTTGATGTCCCGCATGAAGCCGAAGGTGCGCGCCGGTGCCACCTCCTCGAGATAGGCGCGCGGTGAGCTCAACGTGAACTCCACCCGCTGTTCGCCGATCGGCTTCGGATAGCGCAGCAGGTAGGAGACCGAGAAGCTCTCCGACGGCTCGATGCGCAACGACCGCTCGCCGTCCTCCACCTCGTAGACGCGATCGATCACCAACTCGCGACGCGGCGCCGCCTGCTCCTCGATGCCGGCCTCCTCCAACGCGGTGCAGAACTCGAGCGCCGAGCCGTCGAGGACCGGGATCTCGCCGTGCACCTTGATCAGCAGATTGGTAATGCCGTAGGCATGCAGCGCCGAGAGCAGATGCTCGACCGTCTTGATGCTCTCCCCCTCGGCCGACAGCGTGGTGGCGTAGTCGGTGTCGGCGACGACCGAGACGTGCGCCGGCAGCAGGTGATTGTCCGGCAGGGTCAGGAAGTGGATGCCGCTACCGGGCGGCAGCGACTGCAGCACCATGCCGGTGCGCTTGCCCGAATGCAGCCCCTGACCGTAGAGCACCCGACTGGAGGCGACCGTGCGCTGCGGCTCGTCCGTCTCCTGGATCAGGCGGCCGGCCGGCGGGCTGGTGAAGTCGTGACCGGTCTCCATCCGGTCGACCGTGCGCTCGAGCAGATCGCGCAGCCGCGAGTCCTGAGTGACCGACTCGCCGAAGGCGACGGCCTGCGCCGCCGCCTCGGCCACCTGCTCGTAGGAGAGCGGTTTCTCGACGAAGTCGAAGGCACCCATCTTGATCGCCTTGACCGCGGTCGAGGTGGTGCCGTGCCCCGACATCATGACTATCGAGGCGGTCGGATCGATCTGGCGCAGCGCCTGCAGAGTCTCCAGGCCGTCCCGATCCGGCAGCCAGACGTCCAGGAAGACCGCATCCGGACGTCGGCCGCGGTAGAACTCGAGCGCCTCGCCACCGCTCTCCACGCAGTGGGTGCGGTAGCCCTCGTCCTCGAGGACTCCGGCCAGGCTCTGCAGGATGCCCGGCTCGTCGTCGACGATCAGAACCAGATGACTCATCGGAGTGGCGTGCACCGCTCGGGTGCCCGGTGCATCGTATCGCATCGCCGGGGTTCGCCCGCCGATCGACGGGTCCTCGGCGGGAGCTCCGGATCGACCGACTCTGCTAGGCTTCGCCCATGCCCGCGATCCATCTGCCCGCCTCCCTCGGCCGG
>JAWVZD010000118.1:0-6410 GCA_033722395.1 Thermoanaerobaculia bacterium
ATCTCCTGCAGATCGAGCTCCTGGGCGAGTCCGACTGGAGCGACGCCGAGGTGCGCCTCTTTCGCGAGACGGTGACGGGTATCGCCGCCGGGATGCTGACCACGGGCTGACAGGGCGCCTCCACCCCCGAGATGGGAGCCCCGGCACCGGGACGCTCCGCACCGCGCTCTCGCCTGGCCCGATCCCGAGGCCCCGCGGCTCACCGTGGCAGCACCAGCTCGCCCCGCCCGACGACGACCGCCGCCCCACCGACTTCGACGCGGTCGATCCGCTCCGACGCTCCTTCGCCCCGCGTCCCCTCGACGCGTCCCCCTTCGACGCGCCCGCCTTCGACGCGGGCGTACAGCCGCGACGGCCGTCCCAGCTCGTCGCCCTGGCGGATCTCGATCTCCTCTCCGAACGCGATTCGGCCGTGGCGTGCCAGATGGACCGCGAGCGGTCCCGCGGCCGAGCCCGTCGCCGGGTCCTCGGCCACACCCAGCGACGGCGCGAACATCCGCGTCTTCCAGTAGACGCCGAGCTCGGCCGAGCCCGGGCTCTCGTCGGAGGGGCCGGGAGGCCCGGGGCTCTCGCTCACGGGCCCGGCAAAGCAGTTGACACCGAGGTCCGCGTGCCTGCCGAGCGCGGCGAGATCGGGCGCGACCGCCGCCACCGCCGCCTCGTCCTCGAGCGCAACGTAGACGTGCCGCGGGCCGTTGCGGTAGACCTCGACCGGCAGCGCCGAGCGCTCGACGCCGAGCGCCCGCAACAGCTCCTCGGACCGCTCGTACGGCTCCCAGGAGGGTATCGGCTGGCGCATCCAGGCGAAGACGCCCCTGGGACCGGCCTCGGGGCCATCCTCGGAAACCCCCGAACCGCCCGGATCCTCCGAGCCCGCCGAGCCCCCGGCTCCCGCGACCTCGCTCCGCTCGCCCCGATCGCCCCGGAAGAGCCCCGGCCCGCCCTCGCGCTCCAAGTCCACCTCCACCATCCCCGCCC
Source organism: Thermoanaerobaculia bacterium (assembly GCA_033722395.1). GTDB lineage: Bacteria > Acidobacteriota > Thermoanaerobaculia > Multivoradales > JAHEKO01 > JAWVZD01. Next base: position 979 of record JAWVZD010000118.1, read on the forward strand.
CCGTTTCGAGCGCCACCGCGTCGAGCCCGAGTGCCATCCCGGCGAGGACCGCCGTTCCCAGCACCGGATGCCCGGCGAACGGCAGCTCCCGGGCCGGCGTGAAGATCCGCGCCCGGAGTGTTCCGCCGGCCTCGGGCGGCAACAGGAAGACCGACTCCGACAGGTTCATCTCCTTGGCAATCGCCTGCATGAGCTCCGTCGAAAGACCCCCACCGGCCACGAAGACCGCGAGCTGGTTGCCGGCCAGTGGCCGGCTACTGAAACAGTCGAGCAAGAAATAGGGGTGGCTCTCGGCGCTGGTGCCGCCGAGCTCGAAGTCGAGCGGCAGAAGCGGCCGGCGGACACGGCTCGGATCGTCTCTCATCCCTCCATGGTGCCCGCGATCGATCCGCCTGGCAAGGCGACGGAGCTGATGCCATCTCGACTTCGATCGACCTTGGACGCGCATCGAGACATCGTGATGCTATGATGCGCTCACTATGCGCACCACCCTCCGCATCGACGACGATGTCCTCTCTGCCGCCAAGATCCTCGCCGAGCAACGCGGCGTGTCGGTCGGGCGGGCGCTCTCCGACCTGGCACGCAAGGGGCTCGAACCCTCCGCGAGCCTGCGCTACGAGAACGATCTTCCGGTCTTCGAGGTGCGCGAGGGGGCACCGATCTTCGGGCCCGACCAGGTTGGCGACGCCCTCGAAGACGACGGATGACCGCCCTTCTCGACGTCAACACCCTGGTCGCCCTCGCCTGGCCGAACCACGTCCACCACGTCGCCGCGCAACGCTGGTTCCGTGACCGCCACGCCGAGGGCTGGGCGACCTGCCCACTGACCGAGAGCGGCTTCGTGCGGGTCTCCTCGAGTCCGCGCGCCACCCAGGAGTCCAAGTCCCCCGCCGAGGCGGTGCTCCTGCTGCGGCGACTGGTCGCGCTAGACGGTCACGCCTTCTGGGCCGACGACGTCTCGCTCGCCCGCGACGAGCACCTGGCCGTCGAGCGAATGGTCGGATACCGCCAGGTCACCGACGCCCACCTCCTCGTCCTGGCGATCCACCACGGAGGCCGGCTGGTGACCTTCGACCGGGCCATCCGCACGCTCGTCCCCCCCGACCGCGACCCGGACGAGCTCCTCCTCGTCCTCGAACCGTCGTGAGGGTAGCTGCGGCCGACCGATGGCGGAGGCCCCGCCCACGAGTCGGCCCGGCGAGACCTCAGTCGTCGATGACGAAGGTGACCATCATGTTGACCTGGTACTCGCTGATGCGCCCGTCGTCCACCCGGATCTGCTGCTCCTTGATCCAGGCGCTCTTGACGTTGCGCAGGGTCTTGTGGGCACGCTCGATCCCCTTGTCGATCGCGTCCTTGAAACTCGTCGTCGAGGTGGCACTGATCTCGGATACTTTGGCTATGGACATGAATCCTCCTTTTTCGTAGGTGATCGCGTACCGCCTCCACCCGGGACGGGCGGCGGGGCACGTCTCGTGACTCGCTTTCTCGAATAGGGAGCAACATCCACGCCACCGCCAGCCCGACCGCCAGCGCGGCACCCGACCGACCCTTCCCGGTGCACGCGGGCCGATGCCCGATGCGCGTGGGCCAAGGCGCGCGGGCCAACGCGTGCGGGCGCGTGCGAGCGAAAGCGACCGTTCGGCCTCCGCACCCCGTGGGGCGAGTCGATGGGCGAGCCGAGCGGGTCGCCCGGTCCAGATTGGGCGCCGGCAGCGCAATCACTACAAGGAGTCGGTAAGTTCCGGACGGTTCCCGGGCACCGACGCGGTCCGGCCGCTCCAGCCCGCGGGCGGTGCCGCTCAGCGCGGGATCGACCGACTCGCCGACTCGGCGCCACGCGGCACCCGGACCGACTCGACGAGCTCGCGGATCTCCGGCGGCGGTGGCGGGGTCAGGCGCGAGACGACGACGGTCACGGCGAGGTTGATCAGCATGCCGACCGAGCCGATGCCCTCGGCGCTGATGCCGAAGAGCCAGGGCGGCATGTCGAAGTACTTGTTGCCGACGATGTAGGCGACGGTGAAGCCCAAGCCGCTCACCATGCCCCAGATCGCCCCTTGGCGGTTGGTGCGCGCGTCGAAGATCCCCAACAGGATCACCGGGAAGAACGAGGCCGCCGCAAGACCGAAGGCGAAGGCCACCACCTGCGCGACGAAGCCGGGCGGGTACATGCCGAAGTAGCCGGCCACGAGGACCGCGAGAAAGATCATCCCCCGGCCGACGGCGAGACGCTGGTGGTCGGTGGCCTCCGGGTCGATCACCCGAGCGTAGACGTCGTGGGCGATCGACGAGGAGATCACCAAGAGCAGGCCCGCCGCGGTCGACAGGGCCGCCGCCAGGCCGCCGGCCGCGACCAGGGCAATCACCCACGGTGCCAGGCCCGCCACCTCCGGCGTCGACAGGACGATGATGTCGCGGTCGATGGTGATCTCGCTCGCCGCGGGGTCGGGCGAGATCTCGATCACCCCGTCGCCGTCCTTGTCGTCGAGCCCCAGGAGCCCGGTGGTCTCCCATTTCTCGACCCAGGCGAGCTGCTCGATTTGGCCCACCGTCTTGCCGTCGAGCGAGTCGATCAGGTTGTAGCGCGCGAAGGCGGCGATGGCCGGCGCCGTGGTGTAGAGCAGAGCGATGAAGAGGAGCGCCCATCCCGCCGAGTAGCGCGCCGAGCGGACGTCGGGCACGGTGTAGAAGCGCACGATGATGTGCGGCAGCCCCGCCGTGCCCGCCATCAGGGCGAGGGTGATGCAGGCGACGTCGAGCATCGACTTGTCCCGGAACGGCTGCGTGTACTCGGTGAAGCCGAGGTCGGTCTGGAGCTCGTTCAGGCGCGGCACGATGTCGCTGAAGGTGAAGGAGAGCTGCGGCACGGGGTTGCCGGTCAGCACCCAGGCGATCGCCACCGCCGGGATCAGATAGGCGACGATCAGGACCGAGTACTGCGCCACCTGGGTCCAGGTGATCCCCTTCATGCCGCCCAGGACGGCGAAGAAGGCGACGATCGCCATGCCGATCCCCACACCCCAGTTGATGTCGACCCCCAGGAAGCGCGAAAAGACGATCCCCACGCCGCGCATCTGCCCCGCCACGTAGGTCACCGAGACGAAGATCGCGCAGACCGCCGCCACCAGCCGCGCCGTCGACGAGTCGTAGCGGTCGCCGACGAAGTCGGGCACGGTGTACTTGCCGAACTTGCGCAGATAGGGAGCGAGGAGCAGGGCCAGCAGGACGTAGCCGCCCGTCCAGCCCATCAGATAGACCGCGCCGTCGTAGCCCATGAACGAGATCAGCCCCGCCATCGAGATGAACGAGGCCGCCGACATCCAGTCGGCGGCCGTCGCCATGCCGTTGAAGACCGGCGGCACCCCGCGGCCGGCGACGTAGAAGCCGCCGGTGTCCCTGACGCGGTTCAAGTAGCCGATGTAGAGGTAGGCCCCGAAGGTCAGGGCGACCAGGAGGTACGTCCAGACCTCGACACTCATCGCTCGCCGGCCTCACCCGGTGCGCCGTTCGGCCCGCTTCTCTCGGGATCGGGACCGCCAGGATCGGGACCGTCAGGATCGGGGCCATCAGGAGCGGACCCCTGCAGCGGGGGTCCCTCCGCTGGGGCCCTCCCGGACCGGACCGCCTTCGAGCGCCGCCCGCCCCGGCGCCTCCGCGGCGAGTCCTCCTCGTCGACGTCGTAGCGCTCGTCGAGCGTGTCCATCCGCCGCGCGTAGACGAAGATCAGCACGACGAAGACCAGCATCGACCCCTGCTGGGCCCACCAGAATCCCATCGGCAGGCTCCCCACCGTCACCGACTCGAGCGGCCGGGCGAGGAAGATCGCGAAGCCGAACGACACCAGCGCCCAGATCGCCAGCAGCAGCGCGATCAGGTTGCGATTCGCCTTCCAGTACTTCTCCCGGGCGTCACGATCCATCGGCCCCCCTTTTTGCCTCCCGGCTCACGGCACCTCGACGAGGACCTCCCGGAAGCGCAGCTTCCAGGTCTCTCCCCCGTCTCTCGAATGCTCGCTCGTCCGCACCACCGTACCGTTCTCCTGCGGAAGGAAGGCCTGCCGTGACAGCACCGGCTCGCCGTCGATCACGAACTCCTTGTACATGTACCAGTGCTCGCCGACTTTCCGCTCCTCCCAGATCTGGAAGTGCCCCTCCTCCGAGATCCACACGAACCGCCACCGTTCGGCCGTCTCGTCCCAGACCCTCCAGGCCTTGGCCTCGTACCCGTCCATGTGCCAGAGCTCCTCGAACGAGTTCGGATGAAGCCCCCGCTGCACCTCGAAGCGCGGTTCCTCCTCGACCACTTCGTCGACGACCTGGTGCCACGTACCGGGCCAGAAGTCGTAGTAGGAGATCGCGGCCGGGGCCCGCTGGTTGGAGTCATCCTGTGCCGTGGAGATCGCCGTCCCACCCGGCGCGACCCTCAGCCCTGCCAGGAGCAGTCCGAACGCGATCCATCGCTTCATGGAGGTCCCGCCTCCCTTCCGGAATTCCTCGTCGCCCGAAGATACCAGTGAACGACTTGGTCCCTCGAGCCGCCCGTCGTCCATGCCGCGTTGCGCAGGTCGGTCGATCTGACGACGAGCCCAGGTACCGTTCGCTGCCCGGTGTCAGGACTTCGACCTCTCGCCGCACTCCGATCACGAGGCGCGAGGGCTGCGGGAGCTTGCCAACATAATCAATCCATATATTAGATGTTGATATGATCTCCTCGATGCGAGCCATCCAGATCACCATCGACGAGGAGCTCCTGGCGGCGCTCGACGCCGATCCGGAGGTCCAGCAGGACGGCCGCTCGGCGGTGATCCGGCGCGCCACCCACGACTATCTGCGCCGCAGCCGGCGCCGCGCCATCGCCGAGCAGTACGAGCGCGCCTACGGTGGAGGAAGCGGTCTCGACTCGGGCTTCGAGGGGTGGGAGGACGAGGGTCGATGGCCCGAACCGTGACCGCCGAGCGGGTCAACCGGGGCGAGATCCGCCTCTATACCTTCTCCACCCCCGACAAGCGCCGCCCCGTGCTCGTCCTCACCCGCCAGGAGGTGATCGGCCTCCTCTCGACCGTCATGGTCGCTCCCGTGACTTCGACCATCCGGGGCGCACCGAGCGAGGTCGTCGTCGGCCCGGAGCACGGCCTGAAGCACGACTCGGCCGTCAACCTGGACCACGTCCAGACGGTCGATCGTTCGCGTCTCGGCCGCTACCTCGGCACCCTGCCGCCGGAGACGATGCGGCGCGTCTGTCGCGCCCTGGCGGTGGCGACGGGCTGCTCGGACTAGGCCGGCCGGTCTTCGCTGCGTGCGCCAAATCCCCGTCCGTCTCCGGCGGCCCACGTCAGATCGTGAGGATGTGCCGGCACTCCGAGGGTGCCGAGGTTCGGTCGGTTCGCCTCGGTCACAACTAAAATGGTATATTTCTGCCATGCGAACTAC
>JAWVZD010000119.1:0-6369 GCA_033722395.1 Thermoanaerobaculia bacterium
ACCGCAGCCGGCATCTCCATCGTCGACTCCTCTCTCCCGTCCTCGGCGCACGAAGCGCCGTGTGGTCACGCACCGGGCTCAGATGAACCCCTTTTCGCGGTATTCCTTGAGCTTGCGCTGCAGGGTTCTCAAACCGATACCGAGCGCCTCGGCGGCGTCGGCCCGCTTACCGTCGGTCAGTTCGAGAGTTTCGAGAATCGCCTGCCGCTCGATCTCCGCCATCGAGCGTGGCGGGCCGGAGGCGACCTGCACCGAGCCATCGTCGGTCGACGGCAAGCCCTGACCGCGACGGATCTCCCGTGGCAGATCGTCGCGGTCGATCTCCTCCCCCTGGTGGAAGATGACCAGCGACTCCAGGACGTTGCGCAGCTCCCGCACGTTGCCCGGCCAGTCGTAGCGGGCCATGGTGTCCAGGGCCGCGCTGGTGAGCCGCTTCGGCGTCTGCCCCTCCTGCTCGGCGAACTGCTCCAGGTAGTGATCGGCCAGCAGCGGTAGGTCGGCGGTGCGCTCGCGCAGCGGCGGCAGCTCCAGAGTCACCACCTTCAGGCGGTAGTAGAGGTCCTCCCGGAACCTCCCCTCCTCCACCTCGGACTCGAGATCTCGGTTGGTGGCCGCGATCAGTCGGAAGTCGACTTCGATCGTCTCCGAGCCACCGACCCGCATGATCTGGCGCTCCTCGAGAACCCTGAGCAGCTTGACCTGGAGCTCCGGGTAGAGCTCGCTGATCTCGTCCAGGAAGAGGGTGCCGCGGTGTGCGAGCTCGAATTTCCCGATCTTGCGCGAGATGGCGCCGGTGAAGGCTCCCTTCTCGTGTCCGAACAGCTCGCTCTCCAGGATGTCGGAAGGGATGGCACCGCAATTCAGCGCCAAGAAGCGCTCGTCGCGACGCGGGCTAGCGAAATGAAGGGCGTTCGCCACCAGCTCTTTGCCGGTACCACTCTCACCGACGACGAGAACGCTCGAGCGCGTCGGCGCCACCAACCTCATCTTCTCGAACAGCTTCTCCATCGGCTCCGACTTGCCGATGATGCTCTCGAAGCCGTACCGCTTGTCGAGCATCGTACGGAGCGTCGTGACCTCTTCCTTGAGTTGGCGGTTCTCCAGCAGATTGCGCACCCGCTGTCTGAGCTCGTAGAGGTCGACCGGTTTGGTGAGGTAGTCGTCCGCCCCGATGCGCATCGCTTCGACCGCATTCTCGATCGAGCCGTACCCGGTCACCAGGACGACGCCGATATCGAGCTCCCGCTCGCGCACCGCGGCGAGGAAGGCGAGACCGTCGGTTCCGGGCATGCGGAGATCGCAGATCGCCAGCCGGACGCGGTTCTCCTGCGCCAAGAAGTCGAGCGCCTCGGCGGCGTCGTCGAACGTCCGCACCGCCAGGCCGGCCTTCTCGAGCGCGATGGCCATCGACTCGCGCGAGCCGGTCTCGTCGTCGATTACCAGAATGAGCGGATCCTCGGCCATCGCCGCGCCATTTTGGCACACGCCCGGGCTCGGGGTCGAGACGCGATCTCACCTCGGCGGGCGATAGACTCCGTCGCGACGACGCCCTTCCGATGAGCGATCAGCGAACCATGCCTCCGACCACCTTCGACCCCTCGACCGGTGAGCCGGCGAGCCTCGAGGGAACGATCGAACGGATCGTCTACAGCAACGACGAGAACGGCTGGTGCGTCGTCCGCCTCGATGTCGAGGGCGACGCCCAGCCGGTCACCGCCGTCGGCAATCTGCTCGGCGCCCAGCCGGGCGAGTCGCTACGGCTGACCGGGCGTTGGATCGAAGACAAGCGCTACGGACGCCAGTTCGAGGTGGAGAGCTTCCTCGCCGTCGAGCCGTCGACCAGCGAGGGAATCCGCAGGTTCCTCGGCTCCGGTCTGGTGCGCGGCATCGGACCGGCGATGGCCCGCCGGCTGGTCGACCACTTCGGCATCGACAGCCTCGACGTCATCGAGCGCGAACCCGAGCGGCTCCAGGAGGTGGACGGCATCGGACCGGTGCGGGCCGGGCGCATCCGCGACGCCTATCTCGAGCAGCGCGAGCTCCGCGACGCGATGATCTTCCTGCAGGGACACGGAGTGACGCCGCGATTGGCGGCCAGGATCTGTCAGCGCTACGGCGATCAGACGGTCGCCACCGTGCGGCAGAATCCGTTCCGCCTGGCCAGCGAGATGTTCGGCGTCGGCTTCAAGACCGCTGACCGCATCGCTTCGAGCCTCGGATTCGGGGCCACCTCGCCCGAACGGATCCGTGCCGGCCTGGCGCACACCCTCGACGAGGCCGCCGACGAGGGACACGTCTACCTTCCGGCGAAGCGGCTCGTCGAGTCGAGCGCCGAGATCCTGGCGGTCGATGCCTCCCTGTGCGCAGCCGCCCTCGACGAGCTCGTCGAGCGGCAGGAGCTCGTCGCCGAGGCGACCGACGAGGGAGAGCGCGGCATCTACGCTCCCGAGCTCCATCGCGCCGAGACCGGCATCGTCGACTCGATCCGCCGCCTCCTGGGGGCGACCCGCCAGCAGCCGTCGATCGACGTCGAGCGCGCCATCGAGTGGTTCGAGAGACGGGTCGGCTTCGAGCTCGCCGAGCGCCAGCGCGACGCCGTGCGGCACGGACTCGTCGAGCCGATCACGATCGTCACCGGCGGCCCCGGCACCGGCAAGACGACGCTGGTCCAGGCCTTGACCGAGATCCTGAGCCGCAAGGCCCAGCGCCTCGCACTCGCCGCGCCCACCGGCCGCGCCGCCAACCGCTTGGCCGAGTCGACGGGACGCGAGGCTCGTACCATCCACCGGCTGCTGGAATACGATCCGCGGCGCCACGGCTTTCTGCGTGGCCCGGACCGACCGCTGGCGGTCGACGTGCTGATCGTCGACGAGGTGTCGATGCTCGACACGCCGTTGACCCATCTGCTGCTGCGAGCGCTACCGTCGGCGAGCCGGCTCGTCCTGCTCGGCGACGCCGACCAGCTGCCGTCGGTCGGGCCCGGCCGGGTGCTCGACGAGCTGATCGGGAGCCGACGGCTGCCGGTCGTCCACCTGTCGGAGATCTTCCGCCAGGCCCGCCGTAGCCGCATCGTGGTCAACGCCCATCGCGTCAACCGAGGGGAGATGCCGGACCTCGATCCGGCAGCGCCGGCCGACGCGCTGGACCACGAGTCCGACTTCTACTTCATCGAGCGCCGCGAGCCGGAGAGCATCCTGGCCGTCGTCGAGCACCTGGTCACCGAGCGCATCCCGCACCGCTTCGGCCTCGACGCCCGGCGCGACATCCAGGTCCTGACCCCGATGCGCCGCGGTCTGCTCGGTACCCATCACCTGAATCAGCAGCTGCAACGCAAGTTGAACCCGAGCCGACGACGGATCCGGCGGGGGTCGAGCGCGCTGGCGAGCGGTGACCGGGTGATGCAGATCCGCAACAACTACGACCTCGGCGTCTTCAACGGCGACGTCGGACGGATCGCGCGCATCGACGACGAGGAGGAGATCGTATCGATCGAGTTCGGCGACCGCACGATCGACTACGAGCCGGTCGATCTGGAGGAGATAACGCTCGCCTACGCCTGCTCGGTGCACAAGTCGCAGGGCAGTGAATACCCCTGCATCGTGATGCCGTTGCATTCGCAGCACCACGTCATGCTGGAACGGAATCTGCTGTACACGGCCCTGACGCGGGCCGAGCGCCTGGCGGTGATCGTCGGATCGCGGCAGGCCGTGCGGACGGCGGTACGGAACCACCGCCCGCGCCGGCGCTTCAGCCACCTGGCCGAGCGCCTCGTCGCGGCCATCGAACGGCCGACGGCTCCGCCCCCGTCAGGCTGAGGCTTCTCACGGCTGTTAGAGGTCGCGCTCCTCGTCACCGACAGAGGGCTCGGACCCGCCAGGCGCCGGAGGAGGCGGCGCCGACATCCCGCTCCCCGGCATCGCCGGCTCCCCTGCCGGGGATCGCTCGCCGCCTCCGCCCGGGCCGCCGGAGGGCGCCGGTGGCATGGCCGGCGGGCCGGCGCGGCGGCGGTCGGCGAACGCCAGCAGAGCGCCGCCCATGCCGACCGTCCAGGCGACGAACCGGACGAACCAGCCGGTCAGGGCGAACATCAGCACGAAGAACCACATCGGGCCGCCCATCCCGCTCAGCAGGTCGGCGATCAGCGACAGCAGCTGGATCGCCACCACGCCCAGGATCATCGCAGCGTACGGGTTCGTGAGCGGGCGCCCGAAGCGACGCGCCAGCCAGCCGCCGAGCGCGTAGGCGGTCGCCGTGTAGCCGACGAAACAGGCGATCAGCAGGACGAAGATCGCCAGCGGCCACAGGATCAGCAGCAGAGGGATGCCGATGATCGAGATCGCCAGGATGAGCGTCGCTACCAGTAGGACGGGGAACAGCAGCAGCCAGGTGACCAAGCCGATCAGGCCGGCCTTCCAGAACTCCGCCTCGACGACCCGGCGGACCCGCTCGACCGGACCGCGAGCGACTAGCAGGATGAAGCTGGTGACGATGAGCAGCAGAACCCACTTGGTCAACGTCCAGAACAGCTCCCAGGCGATCCCCATGTGCCACATGTCCCAGAACGGCGGCCCGTCGACGTCCCACCCGAAGGGGATGTCGTTGGCCCGCATCGCCGGACCGGCGAGGGCGATCTCGCTGATGCTCCCCAACACCTGAGAATCCGGATGACGCTCGATCCGCCCGCCGACACTGACCACGTCACCGGTGACCTCGGAGCCGGCCTCGAGTCGGACATCGTCGCCGATCGCCGTGACCGTACCGACGACCCTGCCGCTGACCGTGACCGATCCCATCACGGCGACCGCGTCTCCGCGAACCTCCCCACGCACCTCGACATCGCCCAGGATGGCGACCGCTTCGCGCGCCGCCTCGTCCTCGGCGATCAGTAGATCGCTCATGAAATGGACCTGAGTGTCCCTGGTGATCGTGCGGCGTCGCTCCTCGACTCCCTCGACGACCACCGCCTCGGCGGGCGGCTCGATCACCTCGGGCGCGGGCGGGGCCGCCGGGGCGCTCGTATCGCCGGGTTGTGCTTCGGCGGGCGCTGCGGCTGCCGCATCCTCCTCGGTCGGGCTCTCTTGAGCGAGCGCCGGGGTGAGTCCACCGACCAGCAGCAGAGCCGTCAGGAGCAAGGCCGAGAACGATCTTCGGTTTCGATTCGATTCACACATGGGTTCGACTCTCCTCCGTCGCCATCAGACCGGACAGCATCCGGAGAGCGACGGTAGCGAGACCCGCCGTGGCCAGAACGACCAGGGCCACGACCGGCCGGGACAACAGGTTCGAGAGGACCTGACTGATCTCTCCGGCAGTCTGCCAGAGGGACAGCCAGGAGACCAGGGCGCGACTGGTCTGAACGATGGCGCTACCCAGCCAATCGATCAGGTTGCTCAGGCCGACCAGCGAGCGCAGCGTCAGCACGACCCAAGGGACGGAGATCACCGACAGCGACAACACCAGCCACAAGGAGGCGATCGCCAGGCGCCAACCGACCGCCAACCGCGGCGCGGCCGGCGAGCCGATGCGCTCGAGCACCGTCCGGGCGAAGCGCGGCGAGACCTCTGGATCGAGCAGATGACGGAACGCCGCCCGCAAGGCGCGTTCGGCGTCGGCATCCCGGCCGGCACGCTCGGCGGCCAGCCACTGACGGATCGGATGGACTCGTTTGGCGCTCATCGCTCCCCTCTCGTCTCGGCCCTACGACCTCGTTCGACCGAAGGTTTCAGACCTGTCCCGGATACTCTCATGGCGCCCACCCGCGCTCTTCGAGACGTTCCGCGAGTTGTTTGCGCGCCCGATGAAGGTGGGTCTTTACGGTTCCGAGCGGCAGGTCCATCACCTCGGCGATCTCGTCGTAGCTGGCACCGTGCGCGAAGCGCAACAACAAGACCTCCCGATAGGCGGGCCGGAGCTCGCCGATCGCCGCTTCGAGCGCTTCGCCGATCTCCCGCTGCAGCACCCGATCGTCGGGCTTCCGGCTCCCGGTCGCCGCCAGGACGTCGGTGAGCTGGAGATCGTCGCTCTCGCCCGTCTCCAGAGGTACCGTGTCGAGGCGCCGCCGGCGCAGATGATCGATGGTTGCGTTGTGCGCGACCTTGAAGAGCCAGGAGGAGAACTTGCGTCGCTGGTCGTAGGTCTCGAGGCGGTCGTAGGCCTTGACGAAGACGTCCTGCGCCAGCTCCTCGGCTACGCCCCGGTCGCGCACCATCCGTAGGATGAGCCCGACGATCGGCCGCTCGTAGCGCCGTACCAACTCGCCGAACGCCGCCTGCGAGCCGTCGAGAGTGCGTACGACCAACTCTGTATCCGATGGCTCCGACATACGCGGCCACGACCGATCACCCCCGCCACCGGAGGCTTCTCTACAGC
>JAWVZD010000120.1:0-6346 GCA_033722395.1 Thermoanaerobaculia bacterium
ACCAGTACGAGGATCCGGCTCGGCCGGATCCTCGACACCGGTTGCGAACGAACCGACCGCGCCGCGCTAGCCGGCATACCTCGTTCGCATCTTCGACAACGTTGTCCCTCCGCTCGACGTCGCCTGCCGGATCTCGCTCAGCCCAGGACCTGCGCGATCAGGCTCTCGGCGTCGTCGGGCAGCTTGCCGCGAAAGAGGATCTGCCCATCCTTGTAGATCAGCAGCCCCGGCAGGGTGGTGACGGCGTTCTTCTTCGAGAAGGCGCCGTTGCGGTCTAGATAGACCGGCGCCCGCAGACGCTTGCCACCGAGGAACTCGCGAATCGTGGCCGGATCCTCCTGGAAGTCGACCGTCAGCACCTTGGCTCGGTCGTTCCAGCGCGAGTGCAGTGCGTTGACGCGCTCGACGATGTCGCGGCAGCGCGGCGACCACGACGCCCAGATCACCACGATCGAGGCGCCTTGCAGGAGCTCCGACTCTTCGAGGTCGCCGCCGTCGAGACCGGGCAGGGTAATCTCCCCGCGCTGTGCCTGCGACGGCGCCGGGAGGACGAGCAGAAAAGCCATCGCCAGAATCGAGGCGACGGTCATCGACGATCCGAACCGCGTAGTCATGGGCCCTCCCGTCCTCGAACATCCCCGGTGCGGTGCGGAAGGCTGGACAGGATCCTGCGGCGCAACCGCTCCGGCGCCGAGGCGCGTCGGCATCGCTCTCTGACCAGCGCCAACAACCGATTGGCGAAAGCCGCCCGCCGCGCGCAATCCGGACAGAGCTCGATATGGCGACGATACGACACGACGATCTCCTTCTCCAACTGACCGTCGTCGCACGAGAGGAACAGGATCTCTTCGAACCGCGAGCAATCCATCATCGTCTCTCAGGTGCGTTTCGCTCGTCCCGCTTCAGGCCGTGACATTCGAGGTAACCAAGCCACCCGGAGCGAAATTCCCACGGCCTCAGGCGCTCTTCTCGTCGCCGTCGCCCGAGTCGTCCGAGCGACTGCGCATCTTGGCCGGCTCGCCGGAGCGGATGTAGCCGCGTTCGCGTGCGTACTCCAACATGGCCTCCTCGAGCTGCTTGCGGCCGCGGTAGAGGCGGCTCATCACCGTTCCGACCGGTACGTCGAGGATCTCGGCGATCTCCTTGTAGGAGAAGTTCTCCAAGTCGGCCAGGACGACCGCCATTCTATAGTCCGGCGGCAGGCTGTCGAGCGCCTCCTGCACCTGCTCGTCGACGATCGATTCGAGGATCTCCTCCTCGGGGTTCTTGATCCGCTCGGTGGCGTCGCCGCGGACGCGGTTCTCGAGCGCGCCCTCGACGTCGGCGAAGTCGCTCTGCGGGGGGACCTTCTGCTGCTTGCGATAGTTGTTGATGAACGTGTTCTTCATAATCTTGAAGAGCCACGCCTTGAGGTTGTTTCCCTCCTGGAACTTGTCGTAGTGCCGGTAGGCCTTCAGATAGGTCTCCTGCACCAGGTCCTCCGCATCCTGCGCGTTGCGCGTCATGCGGTAGGCGGTGTTGTACAGGGAGTCGACGAACGGCATCGTCGCCGCCTCGAAATCCCAGCCCGAGCGCTGATCGACCTCGGGCTGTGACGAGCGTGAATTCGACATCGGTGGTCTCACACCAGTGTACTACGCAGGAATGGTGCCAATCGGTTGTAGCGACGGCCCAGAAGCCGCCCGATTCCCGCCCCTCTGCCGCGACGAGTCCGCCTACTGCACGGCCAGGAGGCTGCTGCTGGCGAGCGCCACCAGCTTCTGCGGCAGCACCCCGAGGAGGAGGGTGATCACCGCACAGGCGGTGATCGCTCCCACCAAGGCGGGCGCCTGCAAGGGCTCCGGCGTGTCTTTGTCGGAGCTCTTCAGATACATGTTCACCACGATGCCGAAGTAGTAGTACAGCGAGATCGCGCTGGTCACCACACCGACGACCGCCTCCCAAGTGTAGCCGGCCTGGATCGCCCCGGCGAACAGGTAGATCTTGCCGAAAAAACCGCCGGTGGGAGGGATCCCGGTGAGCGCCAGCATGAAGATGAGCATCAGAGCCGCCAGAAACGGCGCCCGACGAGCCAATCCGGCATAGTCGGAGTAGGTCTCACCGGCGTACTCGCGGCGTTCGAGCAGGATGACCGTGCCGAAAGCGCCCATCGTCATGAAGGTGTAAGCGACGAGATAGAACAGCGCCGCCCAGAGACCGATCTCGTTCGCCGCCAGCAACCCGAGCAGGATGTAGCCGGCATGGCCGATCGAGCTGTAGGCCAGCATGCGCTTGACGTTGGTCTGCGTCAACGCGGCCAGATTGCCCCAGATCATCGTCAGGACGGCCACGATCGAGATCACCGGCTGCCAGTCGATGGTGGAGAGCGGCAGGCCCTGGAGAAAGATGCGCAACAGGATGGCGAACGAGGCCGCCTTCGAGCCGGTCGCCAGGAAGGCGGTGACCGGAGTCGGCGCCCCCTGGTAGACGTCGGGCGTCCAGACGTGGAACGGCGCCGCCGCCACCTTGAACAGCAGGCCCACCGCCATCAGGATCCAGCCGGTCTGCACCATCCAAGTCTGATCCGGCGCCACGGCGGAAAGTCCCGCGGCCAGCTCGGCCAGGCGGATCGCACCGGTCGCTCCGTACAGCAGCGAGACGCCGTACAGAAACACCGCGCTCGACAGCGAGCCCAACACGAAGTACTTGAGCGCCGCCTCGATCGACTGCATCTCGTGCTTGAAGTAGCCGACCAGGACGTAGCTCGACATCGCCATGAGCTCCAAGGCGATCCAGATCGACAGCAGGCTCGACCCCGAGACCATCAGCATCATGCCGGTGGTGGCCAGCAGGATCAGCGAGTAGTACTCCCCCGGCCGGTAACCGCCCTCGCCCAGGAAGCGGGTCGACAGGCAGACGGTGAGGACGCTCGCCACCAACGCGACCACCTTCCAGTAGAAGGCGAAGCCGTCGAGGACGAAGAGACCGGCCAGAATCTCGCGCGGTCCGTCGAGGCCGCGCTGGACCCAGACCGACAGGACGAGCGTGACCGCCAGGCTCACCAGCGCCGCGCCGGTAGCGTGGCGATTGCGCAACCCGCTGCCGATCGCTCCGAAGAGCAGCAGGATCATGCCGAAGACACCGAGAGCGATCTCGGGCGTCAGCAACAGGAACTCGAGGGGATCGATCGGCATCGCGCGTCAGTCCTGACTCGTCTCGTCGGACTCCTCGCTCGCGGCCGTCGTCGTCATCGCCGCAGCGTAGTCGGGATCGACCTTCTGCACGATGTAGTCGACCGGCTTCTCCATCACCCGGAAGAACGGCTTGGGATAGAGGCCGATCCAGAAGCAGAGCACCACGACCGGCACGAGGTAGAGGAGCTCGCGCCGGTTGAGATCGGCCAGGTCCTCGTTCTCCGGGTTCGACAGCGGCCCGAAGAAGACCCGCTGGTACATCCACAGCATGTAGGCCGCTCCCAAAACGATGCCGGTGGCGGCGAAGACCGCCCACCACCAGGTGCGGGTGAAGACCCCGACCAGGATGGTGAACTCGCCGACGAAGCCGTTCAGCGTCGGCAGTCCGATCGACGACATGGTGATGACGAGGAAGATGGTGGCGTAGAGCGGCATCACCGACGACAGACCGCCGTACTCGGCGATCATGCGGGTGTGCCGGCGCTCGTAGATCACCCCGACCAGGAGGAAGAGCGCCCCGGTGGAGAGCCCGTGGTTGACCATCTGCAGCACGCCGCCGCCGATACCGGCGGTATTGAGCGCGAACAGACCGATCATCACGAAACCCATGTGGGAGACCGACGAATAGGCGACCAGCTTCTTCATGTCCTTCTGCGCCATCGCCACCAGGGCGCCGTAGATGATGCCGATGATCGCCAGCGCCGCCATCCACGGCAGCCACGCCCGCGTGCCCTCGGGCAGGATCGGCAGCGAGAAGCGTACGAAGCCGTAGGTGCCCATCTTCAGCAGAACGCCGGCCAGGATGACCGAGCCCGCCGTGGGCGCCTCGACGTGGGCGTCCGGCAGCCAGGTGTGGAAGGGGAACATCGGCACCTTGATGGCGAAGCCGATGAACAGGGCCAGGAAGATCCACCACTGCATGTCGGCCGGCACCTGGTGCCCGATGTCGTGGAACTGCAGGATCGAGAAGGTCAACGGATTGCCCAGGCCCTCGATGCCGAACAGCCCCGGCCCGTTGAAAAAGTAGAGCGCCAGGATGCCGAGGAGCATCAGCACCGAGCCGAGCAAGGTATAGAGGAAGAACTTGATCGCCGCGTACAGCTTCCGCGGCCCGCCCCAGATGCCGATCAGGAAGTACATCGGCACCAGCATCACTTCCCAGAAGACGTAGAACAGGAAGAAGTCGAGCGCCATGAAGACGCCCAGCATGCCGGTCTGCAGCAGCAGCAGGAAGATGTAGTACTCCTTCTCGCGCTCCTGGATCGAGCTCCACGAGCACAGGAAGGCGAGGAAGCCGAGGAAGGTCGTCATCAGCACCAGCAGCAGGGCGATGCCGTCGACGCCGAACTCGTACCGCACGCCGATGGCCGGGATCCAGGAGGCGCTCTCGCGGAACTGGAAGAGCTCGCCCTGGCGCTCGAAGGAGAACCACAGCGGCACCGAG
The DNA here is from genome assembly GCA_033722395.1 of Thermoanaerobaculia bacterium. Classification (GTDB taxonomy): domain Bacteria; phylum Acidobacteriota; class Thermoanaerobaculia; order Multivoradales; family JAHEKO01; genus JAWVZD01. Next base: position 4,618 of record JAWVZD010000120.1, read on the forward strand.
ACGAGGAAGTCGATCCCCGCCACCGCGGTCGCGAAACGACGGATCGCGGCGGCATCCTTCATGAACAGAGCGATCGCCACCCCGACCAGCGGTAGGTAGCAGACGATCGAGAGGATCGGGATCTGATGTGTCCAGTCGAACATGGAACTCCCTCCAGAAGCGCTACTGGATCACCGCCAGGTAGACGGCCAGGATGAGGCGCCCAGACCGATCATCAGCGCGTACTGCGACACCACGCCGGTCTGGAGGCCGCGGAAGAAGCGCGACCAGGCCCGCATCGTCCAACCGCTGAAGTTGACCAGGCCGTCCACCACGTATTTGTCGAAGAATCCCGACAGGAGCGAGATCGCCACCGTCAGATGTCTCGTGCCGTTGACCAGGAAGCCGTCGATGACCGAGCTGTCGAAGCGGAAGAGCCCGCGCGCCGCCGCCCAGGTTCCCTGGACGACCGTGGCGTCGTAGAGCTCGTCGACCCAGTACTTGTTGACCAGCACCCGATGGACGCCGGCGAAGCGCTCGGCCCAGGCCTCGCCGCCCTCGAGCCCCCGGTCGCGGCCGTAGTAGCGCCAGGCCAGATAGATGCCGAGAGCCGCGACGACGACCGACAGGGCCATCAGGGCCAGCTCCAGCACCACCGAGGCGTGGTGCTCGTGCAGCTCACCGACGTGGGCGACGATCGGCTCGAGGAAGTGGTTCATGAAGTTGTAGTCGAAGTGGCCGAGCACCGGCAGGCCGACGTAGCCGGCGAAGATCGCCCCGACGGCGAGGATCCACAGGGGCCAGGTCATCACGGGCGGCGACTCGTGCAGGTGGTCGCGCTCGGCCTCGGTGCCGCGGAAGTCGCCGTGGAAGGTGAGGAAGACCGCCCGGAACATGTAGCAGGCCGTCAGGCCGGCGGTCAGCAGCCCCACGACCCACAGCAGCTTGTTCGAGGCGAACGCCGCCGCCAGGATCTGGTCCTTGGAGAAGAACCCGGCCAGAAGCGGCACCCCCGAGATCGCCAGGGTCGCGATCAGGAACGTCTTGTAGGTCGCCGGCAGATAGGCCTTGAGCCCCCCCATTCGCCGCATGTCCTGCTCCCCGCCCATGGCGTGGATCACCGACCCCGACCCCAGGAACAAGAGCGCCTTGAAGAAGGCGTGCGTCCCCAGGTGGAAGATCGCCGCCGCGTACGCCCCCACACCCGCCGCCAGGAACATGTACCCCAACTGCGACACCGTCGAGTAGGCCAAGACCTTCTTGATGTCGGTCTGCGCCAGACCGATCGTCGCCGCGAGGAGAGCCGTCGCCGCCCCCACCACCGCGATCACGAGCGAGATCGTCGGAGTGAGCTGATACAGAGCGTTCGAGCGCACCACCATGTACACACCCGCCGTCACCATGGTCGCGGCGTGGATCAGCGCCGAGACCGGCGTCGGACCCGCCATCGCGTCCGGCAGCCAGACGTAGAGCGGGATCTGCGCGCTCTTGCCCGTCGCCCCGATAAAGAGACACAAGCCCACGAAGGTCGCGAAGCTCATCCCCAGGACGTACTCGCCGGTCACCAACGACGGGTCGGCCTCGATCGCCCCGAAGATCTCCGTGAACCCCAGCGAACCGAACCGCTCCGCCAGCGCGAACAGCCCCACCAGGAAGGCGAAGTCGCCGATCCGGTTGACGATGAACGCCTTCCGACCCGCGTACGGCGGGAATTTCTGGTCGAAGTAGAAGCCGATCAACAGATACGAGC
>JAWVZD010000121.1:0-6313 GCA_033722395.1 Thermoanaerobaculia bacterium
CACGCCCAGGTGGATTCGACCCGCTTTCACGCCCTCGAATGGCGGATGATCGGGCCGTATCGGGGCGGCCGGGTCACGGCCGTGGCGGGCCATGCGGACCAGCCGCTGACCTACTACATGGGGGCGACCGGCGGCGGGGTCTGGAAGACGACCGACGCAGGAAACACCTGGGAGAACATCACGGACGGCCACCTCCAGACCGGCTCGGTGGGAGCGGTGGCGGTGGCTCCGTCCGATCCCAACGTGATCTATGTCGGCATGGGCGAGCGCTGCATCCGTGGCGTCGCCACCTCTTCGGGCGACGGCGTCTACCGGTCGACCGACGGCGGTAAGAGCTGGCAGCATCTGGGTCTCGAGGAGACACTCCACATCGCGGCGATCGAGATCCACCCGCAGGATCCGGATCGGGTCTACGTCGCGGCGCAGGGCAATCCGTATCGGCCGAGCGAAGCGCGCGGCATCTACCGCTCCGAGAACGGCGGCCGGACCTGGGAGAAGGTGCTCTCGGGTGATCCCAAGGCGGGCGCGAGCGATCTGGCGCTCGACCCGACGAATCCGCGCATCCTCTACGCCGGCTTCTGGGAGCACCAGCGACTGCCGTGGAAGATCGTCTCCGGCGGGCCGAGCTCCGGGGTCTTCAAATCGAGCGACGGCGGCGACACCTGGAAGCGGCTCGACCAGGGGCTGCCCGAGCTGATGGGCAAGGTGGCGGTCGACGTCTCGCCGGCCGACCCCGACCGCGTCTGGGCGATGGTCGAGGCGGAGGAGGGGGGACTCTATCGCTCGGACGACGGTGGGGAGAGCTTTCAGCTGGTCAACTCCGACCGCGTGCTCCGCGCCCGGGCCTGGTACTACATCCATGTCTACGCCGACCCGCTGGACCCCGACACGGTCTACGTGCTGAACGCCCCGTTCATGAAGTCGATCGACGGCGGCAAGAGCTTCACCCCCGTCTCGGTGCCGCACGGAGACAACCACGACCTGTGGATCCATCCCGAGGACAGCCGGGTGATGGTCAACGCCAACGACGGGGGCGCCAACGTCTCGTTCAACGGCGGTGAGACCTGGTCGACGCAGACGAACCAGCCGACGGCGCAGTTCTATCGCGTCATCGCCGACGACCGCTGGCCGTACTGGCTCTACGCCGGGCAGCAGGACAACACCTCGGTGGCGATCGCCAGCCGCTCGTTCGGCACCGGCATCGGGCGCGAGGACTGGCATCCGGTCGGCGGTTGCGAGAGCGCCTGGGTGGCCTTCGATCCCGACGATCCGAGGCTCACCTACGCCACCTGCATCGTCGGCGGCATCGACGAGTACGATCAGGAGACCGAGGTTCTCCGCAGCGTCATGGCCTACGAGTTCCTCGGTCTCGGGATGAGCGCCGAGGAGATGCCGTACCGTTTCAACTGGAACAACCCGGTGGTCGCCTCGCCCCACGACCCGTCGGTGATCTACCACGCCGCCAACGTGGTGCTCCAGAGCTCCGACCGCGGGGTGTCGTGGGAGGAGATCTCGCCGGACCTGACCCGCGACGAGCCCGAAAAGCAGGGTCCCGGCGGCGGCCCGATCACCAACGAGGCGGCCGGGGGCGAGGTCTACAACACGATCCTCTACCTCGTCGAGTCGCCGCACGAGGCGGGGGTCATCTGGGTCGGCACCGACGACGGCCTGGTGCAGCTGACCCGCGACGGCGGCGAGAGCTGGACGAACGTCACCCCGAAGGGCCTGCCCGAGTCGATGATCAACTCGATCGAGGTCTCGCCCCACGATCCGGCGACCGCCTGGATCGCGGTGACGCGCTACAAGTTCGGCGACTTCTCGCCGATGGCCTACGTGACCCGCGACTACGGCGCCAGCTGGCGCTCGATCGCCGCAGACCTCCCCGAGGGCTCGTTCGTGCGGGTGGTGCGGGAGGACCCGGTACGGCCGGGCCTGCTCTACGCCGGCACCGAGACCGGTGTCCGGGTGTCGTTCGACGGCGGCGAGAGCTGGCAGTCGCTGCAGCTCGACCTGCCGGTCGTGCCGATCACCGATCTCACCATTCGCGACGGCGACCTGGTCGCCGCGACGCAGGGTCGGGCCTTCTGGATCCTCGACGATCTCAGCCCTCTTCGGCAGCTGACACCGGAGGTGGAGGAGAGCGGCTTTTACCTGTTCGAGCCGCGCCCGGCCCATCGCATCGGCGGCGGGGGCTTCTCGCTGCCGCGGCGAAATCTGGGAGAGAACCCGAAGGACGGCATCGTGTTGCACTATCTCCTCGAGGAGGACCTCGGCCCTGACTCGGAGGAGGAACTGGTGCTCGAGATCCTCGCCGCCGACGGGCACGTTCTGCGGCGTGTCTCGCACAAGCCGCAGGGAGAGGCCGGCCCGGTGAGCCCGTTCTTTCAGCCGCCGCCGCGCGAGCTGCCGGCGAAGGCCGGGATGAACCGCTGGGTATGGAACTTCCGGCGCGACGATCTGGTCGAGGTGAAGGGGCTGTTCAGCTTCGGTCCGCTGATGGGGCCGATGGTGCCGCCCGGGTCGTATAGCGTGCGGCTCACGCTCGGCGAGCGCCAGGTCGAACAGCCGGTCGAGGTGGTCCCCGATCCACGTCGGCAGATCTCGCCCGAGGAGTGGGACGCGCAGCAAGAGATGCTGCTCGCGATCGCCGACCGGGTGAGCGAGATCCACCAGACGGTGCTCGACATGCGGGAGGTCAAGACGCAAGTCGAGGCACTTCTGGGGCGTGTCGAGAGGCACACGGCAGCCGAGGCGCTCGAGGCGGCCGGCCGTGACGTGGTCGAGGCGATCGACGCGCTCGAGGCCGGTCTGGTGCAGGTCAAGTCGCAGACCTTCCAGGACATCATCAACTTCCCCAATCAGCTCAACATGGACTACATGGATCTGATGGGCAAGGTCGACGGCTCGGCGCCGCCCGTCAACCAGGGCATGCGACGGCGGCTCGCCGATCTGGAGGCCGAGTGGGCCGAGCACCAGGCGGAGCGCGACCGCATCCTCACCGACGAGGTGGCGGCCTTCAACGCGCTCTTCGCCGAGCACGGGGTGCCGGCGGTGATCCTGCCGACGGCCGGGGCGCCGGAAGAGGCGTCGGATGCCGTCGAGGGCGACTCGACGCGGTGAGGTCCGACGCGTTGGCATTCGACGCGAGGGCGCCCGACGCGATGGCGTCCCGCTCGGCCGGTCGGCCGCTCCGACGGTCGCCAGCCCGCTCGCTCATGCGGCTCGCTCATGCGGGCGGCGGGATGAGCTCGAGCGCCACCAGCGTGTCCCGACCCCTCAGATAGAGGAGGCCGTGCGACAGCACCGGCGCGTTCCACGCCGGGAACGACAATACGGGACGAACCGCCGCGCCGCCGTCGGGGAGCGCGACCTTCACCTCGACCGCGTGGAGATCCGCCTCGGCGACCGGCTCGTAGCGCTCGGGCGTCGCTCGTACCAGGCGGAGCTGACCGTACTCGCCGAGGACGACGAGGTACCCGTCGACCCAGAGCAGTGTCGAGCGGGTCAGCCCGGGCCGACTCCACACCACCCGTCCGGTGGTGCGCTCGACGGCCCGCAGCTCGGCGTTGCCGGTGTGCTCGCCGCTCGAGGCGTAGAAGTACCCCTCGTGGTGGACGGGGGTCGCCCAGTGAGTCGCCAGGCTCCGGTCGCGCCGCCCGTCCTTCCAGACGACCTCGTATCCGCCCGGCTCGACCCGCAGCAGGGCCGCTCCCGGACCGTACGCTTCGGAGACCAGAACCGTGTCGTCGACCACCACCGGTGAGCTGGCGTTGACGCTCTCGAGACGACGCGCCTTCCAGGGGAAGTGGAACTCGATCCGGCCGCTCCGCGGTTCGAAGCCGACCAGGCCGCCGCGCAGGACGGCGAATCCCCAGCGTCGCCCGTCGATCGTCGCGACGATCGGCGAGGCGTAGCTCGCCAGCTCGTCGGTCGCCTGCCAGCGCACCTCGCCGTTCGACTTGTCGAAAGCGACCAGTCCGGAGCCCGCACCCCGCACCTCGCCGCTGTGGATCGGTGGGCTACCGGGGGGACTGCCGCCGACGGGGACGATCAACAGGTCGCCCTCGACGACCGGCGTCGAGCCGACGCCGAAGAAGTTCTGGACGACGTGGAAGCGGGCGGCGGTGTCGACGTCCCACAGCAGCTCGCCGTCCTCGACCCGGTGGCAGCGCAGACGACCTTCGACGCCGAAGGTATAGACGCGATCGCCATCGACCACTGGGCTCGCCCGGGGCCCGTTGCTGTAGCCGTAGTAGTCCTCGTACTGCATCGCGTACTCGCGCTGCCAGCGCAGAGCTCCGGTGTCCTTGTCCCGACAGCTCAGACGAGCCCGGTCGCCGTAGCGCTCGAAGTGGAAGAGGCGGCCGTCGGCGATCACCGGGCCGCTGTAGCCTTCGCCGACGCCGACCGCCCAGACCAGCGGCGGACCGGCCGGTCTCCAGCGGGTGAGGATGCCCGTCTCGGTGGACTTGTTGTTGCCACCCGGGCCGAGAAAGCGGGGCCAGTCCGAGCCGCCGGTGCGCTGGCGGGGAGTCTCTGCGGCGCCGGTGGTGGGAGCCAGTCCGGCGACCGCCACCAGCAGCGAGACGAGGGCGGCGCTCAGCGCGGAGTTCGTCCGCGTGAGCCGTCCCGGCCGTCGGGTCGGAGCGTTGCCGAAGCGAGTACTGGAGTCGGCCGAGGGTCGCATTGCAGTGAGGGCACCGTTCGACTCGCGGCGATCCGGGCCGAGGGGTCCGACCCGGTGTAGAGTGGGCCCCGGGGCACGGGCCCCCGACTCGACCGCGGGCCCGTTGCGGGCCGAGTTGCAAAGGTTCTGCAAAACTCCGCCGCGAGCGCAGACCCTAGAGTATCGCCTTACGTATCAGCTACCGAACACCGATCAGCTGCAGAGCGTCCGACGACGTGGACGGCAGTGCGGAAAGGAGATCGATGCCGATGAGTGGAGTTTGGAGAGAGAGCCCGATCGCATGGCGATGGATGGTGCCGCTGGCCGCGATTCTGGGACTGATCGCGGTACCGGGCGTCGAAGCCGACGACTGGCCGCAGTGGCGCGGCCCGGAGCGCAACGGCAAGTCGGCCGAGACCGGCCTGCTCGACGAGTGGCCGGCCGAGGGCCCGCCGCTCGCCTGGCAGGCGGCGGGACTGGGCGGTGGATACTCCAGCCTGTCGATCGTCGACGGGCGGATCTTCACCATGGGCGACATCGGTGAGACACAGTACGTCGTCGCCATCACCGAGGATGGCGGCGATCCGCTCTGGAAGACCGAGGTGGGACCGTTCTGGGAGGACGAGTACGGAGGGCCGCGGGCGACGCCGACGATCGACGGGGACCGGCTGTACGCCTTGGGCACGTTCGGCGACCTCGTCTGCCTCGAGACCGCCACCGGCCGCGAGATCTGGCGGCGCAATCTGCAGGAGGAGTTCGGCGGCGATCTGATGAAGGCGATGGGGCAGTACGACTGGCGCTACGCCGAATCGCCGCTCGTCGACGGCGACAAGGTGATCGTCACTCCCGGCGCCCCGGAGGCGATGGTGGTGGCGCTCGACAAGACGAGTGGGGAAGAGATCTGGCGCGCCACCATTCCCGAGCTGGGAGAGGCGGGTGCCGACGGGGCGGCGTACTCGTCGATCGTGATCTCTCACGGCGGCGGCGTCAAACAGTACGTCCAGCTCGTCGGTCGCGGGGTGATCGGTCTCGAGGCCGAGACCGGGCGCTTCCTGTGGGGCTACAACCGGGTGGCGAACGACATCGCCAACATTCCGACGCCGATCGTCCACGGCGACTACGTTTTCGCTTCGTCCGGCTACGGCACCGGCTCGGCGCTGCTGCGCCTGGTGCCGACGGAGGACGGCGTCTCCGCCGAGGAGGTCTACTTCCTCGAAGGATCGGTGATGCAGAACCACCACGGAGGCCTCATCCTCGACGATGGCTACGTATACACCGGGACGGGGCACAACAAGGGCTTCCCGATGAGCGTGCGCTTCGAGGACGGCGAGGTCGTCTGGGGGCCGGTGCGGACCGACGGCCGCGGCTCGGCGGCGGTGACCTTCGCCGACGACCGGCTCTACTTCCGCTACCAGGACGGCACCATGGTGCTGGTCGAGGCGACGCCGGAGGAATTCCGCCAGCACGGCACCTTCGTCATCCCCGAGGTCGACAACTTCAGCTGGTCGCATCCGGTCGTCTCGGACGGCAAGCTCTACCTGAGAGAGCAGGACCGGCTCTACGTCTACGACGTGTCGGGCGGCTGATCCGCCAGCCGGACGGCCTCGAAGCCGTCCGAGCGGACCGTCTGGTAGCGGCCGTTTTCCA
>JAWVZD010000122.1:0-6272 GCA_033722395.1 Thermoanaerobaculia bacterium
AGCCGCGCCGTCTGCTCGTTGATGCGCGGATTGTGCTTCATGGTGCAGCTTCCCAACGGATAGAGCCCCAGATCGACGGCGTAGTTCTTGCGCGAGATGCGGGTGAAGTGACGGATGACGTCGACCTCGGAGAGCTCCGGCAGCCCGTCCAGGTCCTGCCGCACCAGATCGCTCGGCAACAGCTCGTCGACCGCCGGGTCGTCGTCGGCCGCAGTCGGCAGCTCTACGCCGACCCTCCCCGGCCGGCTGCGCTCGAACAGCAGCCCCTCGTTGCGCCACGACACCTCCGGAAAGCGGCGATCGTCGCTCACCGGTTCCCTCCCACGAGATCGCTCAAAGCCGTTTCGTAGGCCGACAGCTCGTCGACCGGATTCGTCTCGGTGACCGCGACCAGGAGCGTGTCGTCGAGCTCCGGATAGTCGCCGCCGATCGACAGACCTCCCAGGATGCCCCGCTCGCCCAGCTCCGACAGGAGCGACTCCGGGTCCTTTCGGGTGCGCAGCAGGAACTCGTTGAACGACGGCGAGGCGAAGCGGGCCTCGACCCCGTCGATCGCCTCCAGGCGCCGCCTGAGCCGCGCGGCGCGCTGCAGGTTGATCTCCGCCAGCCGCCGCAAGCCGGACTTTCCGTGCAGAGCGAGATAGATGGTCGCCGCCAGCGCGCAGAGCGACTGGTTGGTGCAGATGTTCGAGGTCGCCTTGGCCCGACGGATGTGTTGCTCACGCGTCGCCAGAGTCAGCACGAAGGCGCGCTTCTCGTCGACGTCCACCGTCTCGCCGACCAGCCGACCGGGCATGGCGCGCTTGGCGTCGTCGCCCGCCGCGAGGAAGCCGAGGTAGGGCCCGCCGTAAGCGAGCGACAGACCGAACGACTGCGCTTCACCGACGGCGATGTCGCAACCCCCCGCCCCGGGGCTCTCCAGGAGCGCCATGCTGAGCGCCTCGGCGACGACGCCCACCACGAGGGCACCGGCGGCGTGCGCCACCTCGGCGGCCCGCCGCCACCCCTCGACGACACCGAAGTAGTTGGGCGACTGGACGGCGACGCAGACGGTCTCTTCGTCGACCTGATCGGCGAGAGCCGAACGATCCGTCGCGCCGTCCTCGTCCCAGCCGACCTCGACGACTTCGAGTTCGAGGTTCTGTACGTAGGTGGCGAGGGCTTCGCGGTACTGCGGGTGGACGCCTCGCGAGACCACGACCTTGCGCCGACCCCGTTGCAGACGATCCGCCATCAGGATCGCTTCGGCGAAGGCCGACGCCCCGTCGTAGAGCGAGGCGTTCGCCACCGGCAGACCGGTCAGCATCGAGACGAGGGTCTGGAACTCGAAGATCGCCTGCAGCGTCCCCTGACTGATCTCGGGCTGATACGGCGTGTAGACGGTGAAGAACTCGGCCCGGTGCAGCAGGTGATCGACCGCCGCCGGTACCTCGTGCCGGTAGGCACCGCCACCGAGGAAGCTCGCCACGTCCCGCCCGGCGACCCGGTTCGCCTGCTCGAGACGGCCGAAGTACCTGCGCAGCTCGAGGTCGCCCTCCGGCCCGGGGAGGTCGGGCGGCGCGTCGAGACGGATCTCGGCCGGAATCGTCGCGAACAGCGCCTCGATCGACTCGGCGCCGATGCGGCGCAGCATCTCGGTGAGATCCTGCGATCCGGTCGGCAGGTAGCGGTGGCTGCGCTCGTCCAACCCGGTCCCCTCGTTCGTCTCTATTCCTCGCCGCCGACGAACTCTTCGTAGGCGTCGGCGTCCATCAGCTCGTCCAGCTCCGCCGAGTCTCGATCGATGCGGAGCTTCACCATCCAGCCCTCACCGTGCGGATCCTCGTTGACCAGCTCCGGTCGATCTTCGAGCGTTTCGTTCGCCTCGACGATCTCGCCGCTCACCGGCGTATAGACCTCGGCAACCGCTTTGACCGACTCGACGGTGCCGATCTCCTCGTGCGCCTCGAACTCGTCGCCCGCCTCTGGCAACTCCACGAAGACGATCTCGCCGAGCTCCTTCTGGGCGAACTCGGTGATCCCCAGGGTGCACGTATCCCCTTCCAGGAGCACCCACTCGTGTTCTTTCGAATACAGTCGGTCGTTCGGATACATCGCTCTCTCCTCCGGTAACGCTCCGGTTTCGGCCTCGCCTCCGCCGTCGACCTCAATCGGATCGGCGGTAGAACGGCAACTCGACCACTCTCGCAGCGAGAGGCCGACCGCGAACCTCGATGGCGATCTCGCGACCCGGCTCGGCCAGCTCGATCGGCACGTAGGCCATGCCGATCGCCTTTTCCAACGTCGGGCTGAAGGTACCGCTGGTTACCTCTCCGACCGCCTCCGACCCGTCTCGAACGGGGTGTCCCTGGCGCGCGATGCCCCGGTCCACGACCTCGAAGCCGACGAGGCGGCGTTCGAGCCCTTCCTCCTTCTGTCTGACCAGCGCCTCCCGGCCGACGAACTCGCCCTTGTCGAGCTTCACCACCCAGTCGAGCCCCGCCTCCCAAGGAGTCGTGGTGTCGTCGATCTCGTGGCCGTAGAGGGCCATCGCCGCCTCGAGCCGCAGCGTGTCGCGTGCCCCGAGCCCTGCCGGCAGGATCCCCGCCTCGGCCCCCGCTTCGAGCAGTCGCCGCCACAGCTCCGGGGCGGCGGCGGGATCGACATAGAGCTCGAAACCGTCCTCCCCCGTGTAGCCGGTACGCGAGACGATCGCCGGCACGCTCCCCACCTCACCCTCGGCGAACCGGTAGTAGCGCAGATCGCCGAGCTCGACGGAGCTGAGCGGCGCCAGCACCTCGGCCGCCCGCGGCCCCTGCAACGCCAGCAACGCGAACCGACTCGACAGATCGACGACTTCGACATCACCGTCGGCGTGTTGCGCGACCCAGGCGAAGTCCTTCGCGGCGTTGGCGGCGTTCACTACCAGCAGGAAGTCGTCGTCGGCCAAGCGATAGACCAGGAGGTCGTCGATATAGGTGCCCCGCTCGGTGAGCAGGCCGCTGTAGTGGGCCCGACCACGGCCCAGCTTGGCGACGTGATTCGGCGTCAGCCGGTCGAGGAAGCGCTCGGCGCCCGCTCCCCGAACGGCGATCTCGCCCATGTGGGAGACGTCGAACAGCCCGAGGCGATCACGCACCGCGCGATGCTCTTCGATGACCCCCGAATACTGCACCGGCATCTCCCAGCCGGCGAACTCCACCATGCGCGCTCCGAGCCGCCGGTGCTCGGCATCGAGAGGACTGCGCTCGAGTGTCGGTTCGCTCATCTCGGGAGGTGCGGATCGGCTCGCACCGGCGCGTGCGAATCGCGACGCAACCTATCACAGCTCGCCCGCCCGCGAGCCGTCCGTTCGACCGCCCGTGCCACGCCCGGCCAGAGTCCGTCCCCCAACTCGTTCGAACAGAACGACTTAGCCTGCTCCCCCGGAGTCGACGTTTTCCACGCATCGGCTGCGGAAAACGATCACGCCGCTCGTTTGTTACCTTTCTACCCAGAGCGCCTGACCCACGGAAGTTCTTGAAAGGAAACCGGTTACGTCTCCATCCCCCGGATCGAGCCTCGACGTCGCTCTCGGGTGCTTCTGCGGAAGACGGGGGCCCGCTGCTCCCTTTTCCACAGGGTTTTCCACTGCAGCGTCCTATCGGGAGGACGCCTCGGTCAGACGTCCTCGTCGCCGTGGCGGATCTGGTCGTACGGCAGTACGACCGAGGTGGCGATATTCGCCAGATGAGCGCTCATCCGACGCAGGATCCGCGCCGCGCCGGAGTAGACCACCGCCATGTTGGCGCTCAGATCGCTGTCGGCGACGTCGCGCACGTACTCCTTGAGCTCGCTCCGCAGCTCCCGATGTCGCGCGATCACCGTCTCGGCGACATCCGGGTCGTCCTTGCGAAAGGCCCGCTCGCAGTCGACGAACTGTGGGTCGAGCCGCTCGACGATCGAGCGCAGGCGCTCGGCGAACGGACCGCGACGGGGCTCGGCGGCGAGTCGAACCAGCTCGGCGATACCGTTGGCGAAGTCGCCGACGCGCTCCGCATCCTGCACCATGCTGACCAGCACCAGACTGGCGACGAGATCCTGCTGGGGGTTGACCGAGAGATGCTCTAGGACGCTGCGCCGCACCATGCGCTCGCTCTCGTCGATGCGATCGTCCATCTCGTCGATGTCGGCCTCGAGCGGCTCGTTGTCGAGCAACGACCGGACGGACAAGCGCATCATCCCACGGGCGCGCTCGAGCATCGACGAGATGTCGTCGAAGGCGGCGTCGATCAGGGTCGAGCGCCGCGAAGGACCGAAAATTCGTTCGAACATGGGATCCTCCTAACGATCCACCGGATCCAGCGGAGACGATTCTCCCACAGGCGCCACCGGCCGCGCAGGCTCGGCGTCCGGCGTCTCGAGCGCGCCGCTGGCGAACAGTGCCAGCAGCGGTAGCAGGTAGAAGAAGAAGACGATGTAGAGCATCGCCGCCGTCCGATTCCGTACACCCAGGTCACCGATCCAGCGCGCCAGAGCGAGCGGAATCCGCCGCATCCACGGGATGCAGTAGATCAACAGGGCCCCGGTCAAATTGAACAGCAGATGGCTGAAGGCGACGACGATCGCCGCCGGCGTGCCGGCGTGGAGTGCCGCCAGCATGGCGGTGACCGTGGTGCCGATGTTGGCGCCGATGGTGAACGGGAAGATCTGCTCCAGCGTGATGATGCCGGCGCCGACTAGCGGCACCATCGTGGAGGTGGTGATGGAAGACGACTGCACCATGACCGTCATCACGACGCCGGCGAGGATCGCCGCCGGCGCGGAGCGAAAGAGCGTCCGATGCAGGATCGACTCGGCGCGGGCCGAGAAAACCGCCTTGAGGACCGCGACGAGATAGCGCAGAGCGAGGAAGATGAGGCCGATCCCCAAGACCAGGGTCAACACCGCCGAGTCGAGCAGCAACTCGCTCAGCCACGAGGCGACCGGCCGGACCACCGCCTTGACCGGATTGAGAAGCTGGGTGCCCCCGACTCCCTCGAGCATCGACTCCATCACGGTGGCGCTGCGCGCCAGGTAGCCGGTGGCGATCTCGAGCGGCAACAGGATGAGCACCGCCATCCAGTTGAAGAAGTCGTGCACGGTGGCGCCGGCGAAGGCGCGCCGGAACTCCTCCGGCCGGCGGACGTGACCGAGAGAGACCAGCGTGTTGGTGACCGAGGTACCGATGTTGGCCCCCATGACGATCGGAATCGCACCCTCCACCGTGAGCGCTCCGGCCGCCACCAGACCGACCGTGATCGAGGTGGTCGAGGACGAGCTCTGCATCAGGGTGGTCGCCAGGATGCCGATGAGGAGGCCGACGAACGGATTCGTCGTCTGAGCGATCAGCGCCTCCGCGAACCCTTTGCCGAAGAGCTTGAAGGCGACCCCCATCAGCTCCAGGCCGAGGAAGAACGAGTACAACAGGCTGACGAGGGTCAGCAGCCGAATCCAACTTCTCTTCGTCATCGCTCAGGCTCGTTGCGGTCCGACGAGGCGCTGATGCGCACCCACCTCGAAACGCGAGGGCTTCCGGTTCGGGCTGTTCGGATCGGCGCGAGGTTATCCGTTCGCGGCGGCCGAGTCCACGCTCTCGGGGTGGATCGCCGCGCGGCTCATGCGGAGCGTTGCCGTCAGGCACCACCAGCCGGCCGGCCCACCGTGACGGACAGTCGGTCGAGGTCGAGATGACGTCGGACGGCCCGGTCGACGTCGGCGCGCTCCAGCCCACCGAGCGCCTTCTCGAGCCATCCGGGCTCGTCCCAGTCGACGCCATAGAGCATCGCACGCCCCCCCACCGCCGCCATCTGACGGGCCGACTCCCGCCGGAACGGCTCGCTGCCGAGAAGGTAGGTCCGCGCCTCCTCCAACTCCTGCTGCGTGATCCCTCCGGCGACGAAGTGCTCGAGCTCCTGCCGCACCGCGGCGAGCGCCGACTCGACCCGGCGGGGAGCCGTCGCGACGTGCACCACCAAGCGCCCCGGCAGCCGTCCCGCTCCTCCCACCGTGGTGGCACCGGCGCCGTACGCCAGCCCGTCACGCTCCCGGATCCGCGCCGGGATCCGCCCCACCAGCCCGGGGCCCGAGCCGAGTGCGACCGCGGCGATCTGCAGCGCCGGGACGTCGGCGTGACCGGCCGGTACGGTGAGCTGGCCGACGTAGAGGTGGGCCTGCTCGCCGCCGGGCACGACGATCTCTTCGACAGAGCTCGAGCCGCCGGCCGGCTCCGGGAGGGAGGGCGAACGCTCGGCCGGCGGCAGCGCGGCGAACAG